>NZ_JBFAIN010000032.1:0-96423 GCF_040654735.1 Saccharopolyspora sp. NPDC050642
CCCCGAGGTCGTCTACTCCAAGGCAGCGCCCTCGCAGCAGGTCGGCAACCCCGGCTTCGGGTACCAGTTCTTCGGCGAGGTCGCCATCGACCACGACACCCGTGCCATGACGGTCCGGCTCCGCGACATCGACGGGATCGTCCTCCACACGATCGAACTCGCGCCGCCGCAGTAGACCGCTCCGCAACCGGCGGGGCTCCCCCGAGCGGGCGCCCCGCCGGTTGCATCAGAGGTTCACGCGGCGATGGTCGTCCCCCTGGCTCGGCAATGGGGTATTGCCAAATGTGGCCTGGCGCCCGGCGGTTCAGCCACTCGTTTTCGTGCGCGGGATGTAGCGGAGAACTGGTGTCCGCGACGTGCACTGCCGGGGTTGGCGTGCTCGGGTGCCAGTGGCCAGTGGGTATCACCGTAGCGGTGCGAGTGTTCTCATCGAAGGTGCGGTTTCCCGCCGGAGTCGTGGCCCATTTCCCCGGCCGGTGGACATTGGCCGAACAGCCACTTGTCGGCTTCCCGGCGGTTCCGGATTTCTGAATCCCGCCCTAGGGTGATCGCGGATCACGGCTCCGCCCGGACGTCGACCAAGCCGTCACGACACCGCACCACGGTGACCGACCCCGACCGGTACACCGGTCCGTGGAACCGGCCGACCGCCAACCCGGTGCTGCTCGTGGCCAACCGGCTCGGCGACCCGGCGACACCGTACGAGGACGCGGTCTCCACCAGCCACCTGCTCGGCCGGGCCCGCCTGCTCACCGCGGACATCTCCGGGCACGGCGTCGCCTACGACGGCCGGAACCAGTGCGTGGACCGGTGGCTGGACGGCTACCTGACCGACCTGGAGCTGCCACCGGCCGACACGGTCTGCGACGCCGACCGCGGGCCCTTCGACCCACCGCCCGCCTCGCGCTGACCCCCGGCTTCAGCCGACAGATCAGCGCTTTGAACTCAGCGGAGGTCGCGATCGGTTTCGGTGTGCCGCAGGGTGGCTGGTGGCGGGGCTCGCCGTCGCGGTCAGGCCGTCGGTGAGGCGATCAGCTCAGCTTCCGCAGTGCTGCACGCACTGCGGCGAGACTGGCGTTGGGTTCGTCCCAGAAGACCATGTGCCCGGCTCCGGGGACTTCGACGAGTTCGGCGGCGGGATTGGCCTTGGCGGCTTCCTGCGCGCCGGCGGCGGTGACGACCGGGCTGTCGGCTCCGTGGACGAGAACCACGGGGGCGGGCACGTCGGGCCAATGGGCGAAGAAGTCCTCGGATTCGAACCCGGCGTGAGTTGCCGCGATCGCGGTCCGCGAGCAGGAGGACAGCCAGCGGGCGCGCAGCTCCTGTTCCCTGCGGGGCCAGCGGGGCCAGGACTGCGCCACCTCGTCGGCGTTGGTGCCGTCGCGGGCTTGGTCGAGTTGGCGGAGGAAGGCTTCGAGGGTTGTGGGGTAAGGATCCCTGCCCGGGCCGCTCATCGGGGGGTCGACCAGAACGGCCCCTCGCAGCTCGTGGTGGCCGGTGGTCGCGGCCAGCGCCGCGATCCGCGCACCCATGGAGTGTCCGAGCAGGATGGGGCGTTCCAGCTGTAGCCCGGAGACGACCGCATCAACGTCCGCGGCGTAGCTGGCGAGGTCGTAGCCATGCAGTGCAACCGCACCGTTCGCCGCGATGGGCTCGGGCGGGTTGTCGGAGAGTCCGCGGCCCCGGATGTCGAGCACGAGCGGGCGCACGAGGTCGGTCAGTTCTCGCGCCACGAAGTCCATCGTGATGGCGGGGCTGGTGATGCCGGGAAGGATCAGCACCGGCACGCCGTCGGCCGGGCCGTAGTCGAGCAGGTGCAGCCGGAGCGGTCCCGAACGCACCCATCGGCTCACCGCGGGGACGGCGCCGAGATCGGCCAACGCCGGTTGGCTCATGGTGCGGGCGGTCGGTGGTTCGGTCGGGATCGGCGGGAGGGACGTGGTCACGAGTGGCCTTTCCGTGTCGGCGAGTCGGCTCAGCGGTCGGCGCGCTACCCAGCCGCCGATGCGACGGGCGCGGCGGTGTTGCGCCCGGGCAGGCGGTCGAGGTGGGCCAAGGCGTCGTAGAGGCCGATGACATCGGCGTATTTGGCTTGCAGGTCGAACAAGGCGGCATCGTGCGGGCCTTGCGCTCGGTCACCGCAGGCTTCCCGCACGACAAGGGTGTTGAAGCCGCACTGCACGGCATCGACCGCGGTGGCGCGGACGCAGCCGGAGGTGGTGGCGCCGCAGACGAGCAGCGTGTCGGTGCCCAGGCTGGTCAGCAGGGTGGCCAGGCCGGTTCCGTGGAATGCGGAGGCGCCCTTCTTCAGGACCAGGTGGTCGCTGGCGTGCTGCTCGAGCCGGGGATCGAGAGCGACCTCTTCGCTTCCTTCCCGCAGGGCTCGCATGCCCGGCGCTTTGCGGAGCCAGGCGATGGAGTCGCCGTCGGCCTCGGCGGGCGTGTAGCTGATCGCGGTGTAGATCACCGGCACGTCGTGTTGCCGGGCCGTGGTCGCGAGGACGGCCGCCGCGGTCACCTCCCGGGTGAGGTCGGATCCGGAGGCGAAGCCGGGTTCGGTGAATCCGCGGGTCAGGTCGACCACGACCAGTGCCGGGCGGCTGCCCCGGGGAACGGCGGCGCCGAACCCGGCACGGTCGTAGGTGGCATCGGTCTCGGCCCCGTGGAGGCCGGCGGATCGGTGGTCATCGACGGGCACGCTGCAACTCCTTGATCAGTTTGTCCTGGGTGCGGATCCGGCCGAGCAGCCAGCCCTGGAAGAACCCGAGCGCTGCGGCGGCCGCCAGCGCGGCGTATCGCCGGGTCTCGGGTGGAAGCAGCATCGCCAGCCCGTCGAGGCTGTCGTTCGCAGCGGGGCTCGCGGCCGGAGCGGGCGCGACGCCGTTGCTGCCCGGGGTTCCGAGGGCCGGTTCCGGAGCTGCGGTGCTCGGCCCCTGCTGCAGTTGAACGGCGAGGTTGCGGGCGAACTGGTCGAGCAGCCGGTTGGACACGGTGTTGATGGCGCCTTTGCCGAACTGGGCGAGCTTTCCGCGCACGGACAGGTCGGTGTGCAGGTTGAGCGTCGCTCCCCCGGGAGCTTCGAGCACGGTCAGGGTGACATCGGCTTCGGCGTCGCCGTTGCCGTGGCTGTCCGCTCCCCGCGCGAGCAGTCGCAGCCGGCGATCGGCGGCAGCGACCTCGCTGAACCTCACCGTGCCGGAGTAGGCGGCGCTGATCGGGCCGACCTTGAACTTGACGCGGCCGCGGTAGGTGTCGCCGTCCCGCCCGTCGAGGGTCGCGCCGGGCAGGCAGCCCGCCACCCGCTCGACGTCGTTGATCAGGGCGAACACGGCGTCCGGGTCGGCCGGGACTTCAAGGTGGTTTTCCAGGATCACGGTGTCGCTTCTTTCTCGGCAGAGTTGCCGCCAGGACAAGCAGGTTCGGTGTCCGAAGTGGACCGTCGGCACGCAGCGGTCGCGGCGATCGCGTCGACGATCGTCTGGTAACCCGTGCAGCGGCACAGGTTGGCCGAGACCGCCTCTCGGATCTCCTCGCGGTCGGCGTCCGGCTGCTGGGCGAGGAAACCCTCGGCGAGCATGAGGAATCCGGGAGTGCAGAACCCGCACTGCAGTCCGTGGTGGTCGCGGAAGGACCGCTGCAGATCGGAGAGCTCCCCGTCCTCGCCGAGCGACTCGACTGTGCGGATGTCGCTGTTCTCGGCTTGTACGGCGAACATCAGGCAGGCCCGCACCGGTTCGCCGTCGACGAGGACTGTGCAGGCCCCGCACACCCCGTGCTCGCATCCGACGTGGGTGCCGGTGAGACCGAGGTCGTGACGCAGGGCGTCGAGCAGGGTCTTCCGCGGTTCGACGAGGGCCTCGTGCGTTGCACCGTTGACGTTCAGCCCGATCAGGTGTCGCTCGCTCATGACGGGGTGGTCGCCTCCTCTCGGCTGGACAACTGCGGGGAAATGGCCGCGTCCAGCGCGGCCAGCACGGTCTGCGGGTGCACGGGCGTGGTGTCGAGTTCGACTCCGGTGTGGCGCAGTGCGTCGTTGATCGCGTTCAGCACGGCGGCCGGCGCACCGATGGTGCCGCCCTCGCCAGCACCCTTGGCGCCGCTTTCGGTGAAGGCGCAAGGTGTTTCGAGGTGGGTGACGGTGATGTCCGGGATCTCCGTCGCGGTCGGCACGAGGTAGTCGATGAAGCTGGCGGCCGAGGGCTCGCCGTTGTCGGCGTAGGTGACCTCCTCGAACAGCGCTCCGGCGATGCCCTGGGCGATCCCACCGCGGCACTGGCCATCGACGACCTGCGGGTGGATCACCACTCCGCAGTCCTCCACGCAGGCGTAGCGCAGGATCTTGATCTGGCCGGTGCCCGGATCCGCCTCGACGACCACCGCGTGGGTGGCGTTCGAGAACGTGCCGTCACCGGCGACGTCGAAGCTCGCGGTCGCCGTCAACGTCGGTTCGACGCCCTCGGGCAACAGGTGGCTGCGCAGATAGGCCACGTCCGCGATGTCCTCGAAGGACACTCGCTGCGCGGGGTCGTCGATCCGGACGACTCCCCCATCGCCGTCCAGGCGGACGTTGTCCGGGCGTGTCTTGAGCAGGTGCGCGGCGATGGTGCACAGCAGCTCGCCGAGCCGTCTGGCCGCGACGGACACGGCCGACCCGCCGATCGTCACCGACCGCGAGGCGAAGGTTCCCCATCCGTAGGCGATGCGCTCGGTGTCGCCCTGCCGCAGCTTGACCTTGTCCAGGTCCAGTCCCAGCCGGTCGGCCACGATCTGGGCGAGGGTCGTCTCATGCGACTGCCCGTGGTTCATCGTGCCGCTGGTGACCACCACCGACCCCGTGGTGTCCATCCGGATCTCGGAGATGTCGAAACCGGGAACCACCTGCATCTTGCGCTTGGCGAAAGCGTCGGATCCGTAGCCGGTCCGCTCCGAGAAGCAGCAGTAGCCGATGCCGATGTGCCGCCCCTCGGCGGCGGCCCGCTCCCGGAACTCGTACCAGCCCTCATCGCGGAGGGTGGCCTCGGCGAGGTCGAGCGATTCCCGGTAGGTGCCGGGATCGTAGGTGACGTCGTTGACGCCGGTGTAGGGGAATTCGGTGATCACGTTGCGCCGGCGGATCTCGACCGGGTCGATGCCGAGTTCGCGCGCGGCGCGCTCCATGACGCGTTCCATCGCCATGACGTACTGCGGACGGCTGACCCCGCGGTAGGGCGCGGTCGGCGCCTTGTTGCTGGTGATGGCGCGGCCGCGGACCCGGTAGGCGGGCACCTGGTAGACGCCCGGCATCTCGGCGGAGGCCATCAGCGGTTCGATGCCGGCCGTGAACGGGTAGCAGGAGTAAGCGCCCATGTCGCAGACGACGTCGACGTCCAGGGCGGTGATCCTGCCTTCGGCGTCGAACGCCGCGCGGGTGCGGTAGCGCTGCTCGCGGGCCAGGAATGCGGCGGTCAGCGCCTCCCGGCGGTCCTCGATCCACTTCACCGGGCGGTCCAGCTTCCGGGCCGCCGCTGCGACCGCGATCTCCTCGCGGCCGACCACGCACTTCTGGCCGAATCCGCCGCCCATGTCGGGGACGGTGACCCGCACGGTGCGCTCCGGAACGCGCAGAGAGCGGGCCAGCACCGTGCGCACCTGGTGCGGGACCTGCGTGCAGGTCTGCACCAGCAGCTGGTCGTCGCGGTCGTCCCAGGAGGCGACCACACCGCGCGTTTCCAGCGGCAGCGCGTTCTGCCGCCCGCTTCGCGTGACGACCTCGACCACGCACCCCGGTCCGGATTCGGCGGCCTCGAAGGCGGTGTCGACACCGGGTGTGTCGAACATCGACACGTCGAGGAGGACGTTCCCGGGCGCTTCCTCGTGCACGAGCGGTGCGTCCGCGGCGAACGCGGTCTCCTCCGAGACGACCGCGTCGAAGGGTTCGTAGGTGGCCACCGCGGCTTCGATGCCGTCTTCCACGCTGTACGGGTCGCGAGCGATGACCACGGCCACCGGTTCGCCGACGAAGCGCACCTTCTCCTTTGCGAGGATGGGCATCGCGGTGGGCGCGAACTCCTCCGGCGGGCGATCGAGCAGCGCCACGATGTCGCCGAGGTCGAGATCCTCAGCGGTGTAGGCGGCGACGACGCCCTCGACCTCGCGGACCGCGGAGAGGTCGATGTCGAGGATCCGGCCGTGCGCGACGGTGGAGCGGACGAAACCCGCGTGCAGCATCCCGCTCAGCTGGACGTCGTCGATGAACCGCCCCCGGCCGCGCAGCAGGCGGGGGTCTTCGCGCCGGGGGACGGCGGCCCCGACCCAGCGCTTCCCGTCGGACTGCGGAGACCCGTGTCGGACACCGGTATCGCGTCCGGTCATCGCGTCACTCCTTTCTCCCACGCCTCGTGCAGGGCCTGGGCGACGAGCGTCCGGGTGAGCCGACGGCGATAGGCGCCGGTACCCGCTGCGTCGTCGGGTGGATCGATGGCCGCAGCGGCAGCCTCCCCGCACGCGGTGAACAGATCCGGCCCGGGGACACCACCGGCCAGCACGGCCTCGGCCGCGGGTACCCGGATGGGCGCCGGGGCCACGCCGCCGAGCACCACCCGACCTCCGGTCAGCGGACCCGCTTCGGCGACGGGGTCCGCGTCGAGCGCGACCGCTGCGTCGACGGTCGCGAAATCCCCGTGGCGGCGGGCGAACTCGGTGAGCGCGGCTCGCGGCGCCGGGCGCGTGAAGCGCACTTCCACGACGACCTCGTCGGGTTCGACGGCCGTGGCGTAGAACCCGTAGAACATCTCCGCGGCCGGGATCTCCCGTTGCCCGTTCGGGCCTTCGGCGACGATCACGGCGTCGAGCAGCAGGGCGAGCAGGCACCACTCGGCGGTCGCGTCTCCGTGCACGATGCTGCCCGCGACGGTGCCGCGCGAGCGGATCGGCAGGTGGCCCACCCACCGCATGGCCCGGGAGATCACGTCGAACTCCGGCCCCAAGGTGCGGCCGGCGGTCTCGACCGCACGATGGGTGCTCAACGCCCCGATCCGGAGTTCCGAGCCGTCGCGCCGGATCGAGCTCATCGCCGGATCGCGGCGCAGCAGTCCCATGTCGACCAGGACCGTCGGCCGGGCGAGCCGGAAGTTCATCATCGGAATCAGGCTCTGGCCACCGGCGATGAGCTTCGGCTCCTCGCCCGCTGCGGCGAGTTCGCCGAGCAAGCCGACGGCATCGGCGACGTCATGCGCCCGGTGGTAGCTGAACGCAGCGGGCTTCACGCGGTCAACCTCCTCGTTGTTCGATACCTGGAACGGATTTCGCCGTCAGTGCGCCGGAGTGTCCGTTGTGGCGACGGCCTTCACAACCGTCGGCTCAGCGCTGAGATCGGTGATGTGGTCGAGTTCGCGACCTCGGGTCTCCGGCGCGGCGACCATCATGAACACGACCGCGGCCACCACGAGCACACCGAGCACCGTGAAGGTCAACGGCAGGCCCAGCACCGGCCACAGCACGCTGCCGAACAGCAGCGGGGCGAAGCCGGTGACGGCGCGGCTCGACGACGACGCCCAGCCGAAGCCCGAGGCGCGCAGCTCCGTCGGGTAGAGCTCGGAGACGTAGGCGTACATGACCGGGATGACCACCAGGGCGAACAGGCCGAAGGCGCCGATCGCCACGACCGCCAACGCAGGCGTTCCCAGCAGCAACGAGAACACCACCAGCATCACCGACATGATCGGCCCCGCGGTCGCGATGACCCGCTTGCGGCCCACCCTGTCGACGACGAGCACCGCCAGTGCGACGCCGACGATGCCCACCGCGTTCATCAGCGCGGTCGAAGCGAAGGCCGCGATCTCGCCGAAGCCCTCCGCCTTCAGGATCGACGGCATCCAGCTCAGCGCGGCGTAGTACACCAGCATCACGCTGGTGAACAACGTCCACGAGATCGCGGTGATCCGCGGGTTGAAGGCCCACACCCGGCGAAGCTGGTCGAACGCTGCCGCCAGTGCCCCGCCGCGGGTGTCCTCCACGACCGCCGCCGGAATCGCGTAGGGCTCCGGCTTCGCTCCGGTGCGCCGGACGAGATCGTCGATGACTGCGCGGGCTTCTTCTTCACGGCCCTTGCGGACCAGGTACAGCGGAGACTCCGGAACACCGCGCCGCACCCAGATCAGCAGAACCGCCGGCAGGATCATCAGCACCAGCATCCAGCGCCAGTTCCCGTGCACCGGGACCAGCAACGTCGCCGAGACGCCTGCCAGCGTGGTCCCCACCGGCCACCAGCCGTCCATCGCCGAGAGCACCCGTCCCCGTTGTCGGCGGGGTGAGAACTCGCTGACGATCGCGTAGTCGACGGGGATGCACCCACCGAGACCGACGCCGGCGAGGAAGCGCAGGAGCAGGAAGATCTCCAGGTTCGGCGACAGCGCCCCGACCGCGGAGAACAGCGCGAAGAGCAGCAGCGTGATGCTGAACGCCCGCTTGCGGCCGATGCGGTCGGCCACCGTCCCCCAGGCGACCGCACCGACCGCCATGCCGATCAGGTTGGCGGTGGCCACCAACCCCTTCTGGCCCGGCGACAGCCCGAACTCGGTCCCCACCAGCGGGGTGAGGAAGCCGTTCAGCGCGACGTCCCAGGCATCGAACATGTAGCCCAGTCCGCCGATCAGGAAGATCTTGCCTTGCACACTCCATCGCCAGGGCAGGTCCTGGACGACTTGGTCTCCGGTACGCATGAGTAACTCCGTTGTGCTGTAGCGGCGGCGTCAAGCGTCAGCGTGCGAACTGGTAGTGGATGGATTCGGTGTCCGGGTCCGTGAGCGGGCTGCCGTTCCACAGCCAGTCGTAGGACACGTCGGACTCACCATCGAAGCGACGCAGCTTCTCGTCGCGCTCACGCTGCTCCGGGCCATCGGGCAGGTGGTAGAAGCTCATGTTCTGCAGGGACGCATCCTGGACCATGCCCGCGTGCTTCGCCCGCCGATCGACGTAGCGGACCAGGGCCGCCTCGATCCCGTCGCGGGTCACCCGGCCGAGCTCCTCCGCGAGCACAGCGGCGTCCTCCATCGCCTGGGAAGCGCCCTGCGCCTGGTAGGGCAGCATCGCGTGGCAGGCATCGCCGAGCAGGGCGACCCGCCCGTCGACCCAGACCGGGTCGCGGCGCCGGCGGTACATCGCCCACACCGACACGTCCTCGTCCTTCGCCTTGGCCAGCACGGCCGGAACGCGGTCGTCCCAGTCCTCGTACTCCGCGGCGAGCTGCGCCGCGGTCGCCGGGCCGCTCCAGTCCCGGGCGATCTCCTCGGTGCACGGGACGATCGCGACGATGTTGAGGTACTGACCGCCGCGGATCATGTAGTGCACCAGGTGCTTGTCCGGGCCGTACCAGATCGTGGAGTGGAAGCGGTCCACGAGGAACCGGGTCGCCGGGTCGGCGGCCACCAGGTCGCCGGGGATCAGCGCACGGTAGGCCATCTCCCCGGAGAACTCCAGGGTGTCGTCGAATCCCGCCAGATCCCGCACCGCGGACCGGATGCCGTCCGCCCCGATCACGAGGTCCCCGGTGAACCGGCGTCCATCAGCGGTCAGCACCGCCGGGCGCGCCGGATCGGTGCGATCGAGATCGACCACCTGCGCCGAGGTGGCGACCTCGACCACCGGACCGGGCCCCGCCGGGTCCAAGCACGCCTCGAGCAGGACGCTGTGCAGGTCGGCGCGGTGGTAGTGCCAGTAGGGCGCCCCGTACTGGTCGATCACCCGCTGCCCGAGCGGCAGCTGGCCGATGATGCTCCCGTCGGCCCAGCGACGGCGGACCTGGTCCTGGGGTTCGGTGCGCACGCGCTCGAGCTCGGCGCGAAGCCCCAGCCCGATCAGGATCCGGCTGGCGTTGGGCGCGGTCTGGATTCCCGCGCCGATCTCCCCCAGCTGCGCCGCCGCCTCGACCACGGTGACCCGCAGGCCGCGCTGCCGCAGCGACAGCGCGGCGCACAGGCCTCCCAAGCCGGCACCGACAACAACGACTTCGAACGACTGGCTCGCAGCCACGCTGGCCTCCTCGTCCTCGCCGGACCCGCGTCGGATTCAGATGATCCGAACACGTACTATCCGGATATGCAAGGTCTTGTTTGAAAAGGTTTTGTTCGCGGGTGATTACCGCTTGATGCGCTTCTGATCAGCGCGAAGAGGGCGCAGGTGATCAGGATGCGGACGAGCGAGCACGAGCTCGCATCGGGTGAATACGTGCAGCGCAGCCCGAGGAGCCGGGACGCCCCACCAGAGAGCAGTCCCGGCCACGAGCGTCGCGCGCCGGAGGGTCAGACCGCGTGCGTCGGCACTCCCGGGGCGGCGACCGCTCCGCTGAGCAGCTTGCCCGCACCGGGCACTCGGGGTTCGAGTCCGAGTTCGGACAGGATCCGGAAGGTGGTGGCGGTCGCGGCCGAGAGCACCGGGATCCCCACCTCGTCCTCGACCGGCTGGATCGAGGGCAGGGACGGCATCTGCACGCAGGCCGACAGGACCAGCGCGTCAGCGTTGGACAGGTCGAGCTTGCGGTAGTGCTCGCGCAGATCGGCCGGATCCAGCCGCGCCACAGCGAGGTTGTCCGGCACCTCCAGCGAGAGCGCGTCCACCACCTCGACCCCGGCGTCCTCGATGTAGTCCGCCACCGCCTTGGTCAGCGGCTTCATGTACGGCGTCAGGATCGCGACCTTGCGCGCGCCCAACGCACCGATGCCGGACAGCAGTGCACCGGCACTGGAAACGACCGGGGCATCGGACCCCTCGGCGCGCAGCGCGCGGGTGATGTCGTCCTCCGCGGTGCAGTGGTAACCCGGCCCCTGCGCCATGATCGCCACCAGGCACGCGGTGGCCACGACCGCCGGGCGAGCGTCGGCCAGTTCCGCCGCCGCCCGTTCGGCCTGCGCGTTCATCGCCCGCAGTTGTTCCGGGGTCACGTGCTGCATCCGCGCCCGCGCGGAGTGGAAGATGAACCGGTCCCCCGGATCGACCTCCTCCCGAGCTCGCAGCATCCGCGGCAGCTCGGTCTCCATGGTGAGGTTCGAGCTGGGCACGATCATTCCGATGTGGTGCTCGCGCACCGCCGCGTTCGCGCTCATCGGCGGCCGACCGGGCGCATCTCGGCAACGGTCAGCTCGCCCGCGTCGACGATCAGCTCGTCGTCGAGGTACAGCGAGTTGCCGCGCATCGGGATGTCGAAGTGGCAGGCGGTGTCGTTCGGGCCGCCCAGCTCGTTGTTCGGCCCGATGGAGAACATCACGTTGCCGTAGAAGCTGCGCAGCTCCATGCCCATCCCGCCGGGGAACTGGGTCAGGCCGTGCCAGTGGGCACGCTCGTCGAGACCCCAGCCGACGTGGCTCATCCCGTAGCCGCGCGGGTCGTCGAAGCTCTCGATGTACGAGCGCAGCAGGTCCGCGTCCAGCCCGGACGACCCGGCGCCGGCGCGGATGTCCCGGATGAATCCCTTCTCGATGGTGATCTCCACCGGGGTCTGCACGTAGGTGTTGAACGGCAGGAGCACGTCCCCCGGCGAGAGCACGATCTTCCCGTCGACACCGTCGTCGGCTCCGCCGGTGAACACGAACGCTGCCGGCCAGTGGTCCCATCGACCCGGGGTGTCGGTGTAGCCGTACTCCGACAACGTCGGGTACATGCCGAGCTGGTAGGTGACGTCGGTACCGGCCGGGCTGGTGATCCGCATCGTGCTCGCCTTGGCCAGCAGCTCGGCGCCGATCTCCACCCGCTCGCGCAGTTCCTTGGTCGGCATCAACCGGGCGAGCAGCTCCGGCGGCTCGACGGCGGTCAGGATCCGGACTCCGGCGTCCTGGATGGCGAACTGCTCCTTGCTGAACAGCAAGAAGGTGCAGTCCACGACCATGTCGACGCCCTTGAGGGCATCCACCGCCTTGGGGATGTTCCCGAGGCCGGAGTCGCCCACGGCCCACGCCCCCGAGGCGCTCGCCGGCGAGGGCAACCGCATGTGGAACGCCGCAGCTCCCAACTGCTGAGCGGCCCACAGGAACGCGTCCGCGTACTCCGCACGCTCCCCGCCGCGGGTGAGCACGACGACCGTCTCACCCTCGTGCACGCCGGACAGGCGCAGTTGTTGCAAGCAGATGTCGTTGAACAGGTTCTGGTCCACCGTTGACCACCTCCGGGTGTAATCCGAGCACGTATTATCCGAGCACGCAAGAGTTGTTTTCACGGAACCTGTGTGCACCCGAACCTGCGAGCAAGATCCACACGTCAGCAACGGCGCTTGCACACGTCACGCGCGAGAACGCCCCCTGCTACACGCCGAGAGCTGGTCAACCAGATGACATGGCGGACAAGATGATTCCCTTACGCAGCACCGAGTTGCGCCGCCCAGGCGAGCCCACACCTGAACGAGCGCGACCTGGCTCGGATCGCACCGGAGCGACCTGGATCCACCCCGGCCGAGCCAGTCCCGTACCAGTACAACCATCCGGGTACGTATTATTAATGGGCACCTAACCCAGGTGCCGAGCTGCATGGGAGGAACGCAATGGGGGAGCCAGCGCGCACGGACCGACGTGTTGCAGATACGTCCGCCGTCGCTGCGGCACCACCCGCCGACCTGCTAGCCGCCCCCGGCTACGGCGCCCGCCGGCTGTACCAGGCCTACCTCGCTGCCTGGAACCGGCACGTCGACTCGGTGCTGACCGGTCCGCAGTTCGCGGTGCTCTCCGCCGTCCGCGCCTACCCGGGCAACGACCAGAGCTCGCTGGCCGGTGCCGCCGCGCTGGACACCTCGACGATGGCCGACTTGTGTCGCAGGCTCGAGCGACGAGGTCTCATCCAGCGCATCGAATCCCCGCGCGACGCCCGGCGCAAACTGCTGTCCCTCACCGAGGAAGGCGAGGCGGTGCTGAGCCAGGTGCACCACCGAGCCCGGCAACTGGACGAGGCGCTGCTCGCCGGCAACGACATCGCCCGCGACGCCGACATCGCAACACTGCTCAACGCGCTCGGCGCCCGCTGGGAAGCCGTCGCAGCATTCGAAAAACTGGACTGAGCCGGGCTCAGTACCCACTGACCAGCACACCGGCAGCAGGGTGGACGAGGCCGGAAGGCCGATCAAGCAGCATTTCAACCAGCTGACGGCATTCGGGCCCGTTCGCCAGGCGGGCATACTGCTGAGAATCCGGGCGACCGACCACATGTCGGGCGCGGCGTGCAGGACTTCGGCGAACTGTCCGCGGCCGGGTGAACCACCCCCGCCGAGCGCCCCGTTCGCACGCAGTGGGCGAATCCTCCACCACCAGAAGCGATTCCGGCGCTACACCTAGGTCCTCCGCCGCTCGCAGGATCGGCGCGTTGGACACGACCGCCACCGGCCATCTCGCAGCCGCCGTCGTCACTGCTTCGAGAGCGCCTGGGATCGGTTTCGGCGCTTCCCGCAGCCGCTTCGCCACGCCCGCGAGCAACTCCGCTTGCAGCGCAACGTGATCCGAGACCTACGGCACCGCACGGGCCAGGACTTCCACAGTGGACGCCGTTGCTCGCCCTCGATGCTGTGATGCTTCTGACTCGTCGAGAATGACCTCGACATCACGCACCCGGGTGGCCTCACCCAGGAACCCGGACAAATCGAGCGCGGAGCGGTCGAACCCGGCGGCCGTCGAGGTCATCACCGCCCGCACGACCGGGATGTACTGCCACGGCGTGTCGGCACCCACGGCGCCGACCCGGACAGGCGCGCATGTCAGACTGCCAGGCGATGCATACCCCTTCCGACCTCGCCGACCTGCTCGAATGCGAACACCGCAGCATCCTCAAGCAAGCGTTGGCGGCGGGACTGCCCGGCGCGCCTCGCCCGGGCTCCGGGCCCGACCGGCTGGCCGTCAAGCACGGCCACGCGCACGAGGCAGCCACGCTCGAACGGCTGCGTGGCGAGCACAAGACCGTGATCGAAATCGACGAGCGCGACCAGGTCGCCGCCGCGAAGGCCACCGAGGAAGCGCTGCGGGCGAATGCTCCGGTGGTCTACCAGGCCGTCTTCCACGACGGCGAGTTCTCCGGCCGCGCCGATTTCCTGCTCCGCGATGACCAAGGCCGCTACGAGGTCTACGACACGAAGCTCGCGCGGCACGCGAAGCCGTCCGCGGTCGTGCAGCTCACCGCGTACGCCGACGCGTTGCGCCGCGCCGGTTGGCCGACCGGGCCGGAGATGCACCTGCTGCTCGGTGACGGCACCACGCGCAGCCTGCGCGTCGACGATTTCCTGCCGCTGCTCGATCGCCTCCGTGACCGGCTCGTCACGCGCCCGCCACGGCTGCCGGAACGCATGTGGGCCGACGAACGCCCCGCCTGCACCGGCTGCGGCTTCGCTGACCACTGCTCGTCCGCGCGCGAAGCGGACCGGGACCTGTCGCTGGTCGCGGGCATGCGTGGCGAACAGCGGCGCAAGCTCGCGACGGCCGGGCTCGGCACGATCGACGCGCTCGCCACCGCCGAGCCGTCGGACCGGCCGCGTGACATGTCGGCGGGCACGTTCGCGACCTTGCGCGCGCAGGCCGCGATCCAGGTGCGGCAGGACGAAACCGGAGAACTGGCGTACGAGGTCATCGACCCGTCGGCGCTGGCCGAGCTGCCGCCACCGAGCCCGGGCGACATCTTCTTCGACATGGAAGGCGACCCGTATGCGCTCGCCGGCTCCGGGCTGGAGTACCTGTTCGGCGCCGTCACGCCCGACGCGCGCTTCACACCGTTTTGGGCGCATACGCGTCCGCAGGAGAAGCGTGCCTTCGAGGAGTTCGTCGACTTCGCCACCGCCAGGCTGACCGATGATCCGGACGCGCACATCTTCCACTACGCGCCGTACGAGGTCACGGCCGTCAAGCGGCTCGCCGCGGTGCACGGAACGCGCGAGGAAGCCGTGGACGAACTGCTGCGCAGCGGCCGGATGGTCGACCTGTATGCCGTGGTGCGCAAGGCTTTGCGCGTCGGCCAGCGGTCGTACTCGATCAAGTACCTCGAACCGTTGTACATGCCGGAAGCCCGCGACGGCGACGTGAAGACGGCCGTGTCGAGCATCGAGGCGTACGAGGACTACCTGACGCTCGCCAAGGCCGGCGACATCGAAGAGGCCGACGAGGTGCTGCGCGGCATCGCCGACTACAACGAGTACGACTGCGTGTCCACGTTGCGGCTGCTGGAATTCCTGCACCGCGTCCGCGAGGAAGCGGGCATCGAGCTCGCAACCCCGGCGCCGGAGTCCGAAGTGGACGCTCTGCTGCGGCGGACGGAGGAGGAAGAGGCCGCGCTGCGCCGGGCCGAACGCGCGGCCGCGCTCGCGGCGCTGGTCGACCCGCTGCTCGACGGCCTGCCCGACGATCCCGCCGACTTCACCCCGGACGACCACGCTCGCGCGCTGCTCGCCGCCTCCGTCGGTTACCACCGGCGCGAGACGAACCCGGCGTGGTGGGAGTTCTTCCGGCAGCTCGCCGCACCGGTCGGCGACCTCGAGGTGGACACGACCTGTGCTGTACCGGTGTCAGTGTCCGCAGGCGAGTGGGTGCCGCCGTCGGGACGGCTGCGCACGGCCAAGCGCACGCTCGTGGTGACGTGCGACCCGGACCGGCCGCATCCGTTCGCGGTCGGGGACGGCGTGCGGCTGCGGTACGGCGCCGATGCGCGGGAGGCGAAAGTCGTGGCGGCGTCGGCGGTCGAGCTGACGCTGGAGGAGAGCAGCGCGCCGGACAGCACGTCGAACGAGCGACCGGTCGCGGTCCTGCCGGGCAGCCCGGTGCGGCCCGCGCCGAAGGACGAGGCCGTGGCCGATCTGGCCCGACTGGTCGGGGAAACACTCCCGGAGCTGCCTGCGCATCCGGGAGTGGACCTGCTGCGCCGGATCCCGCGGTTGCGCGGCGGTGCGCTGCCCGCACCCGGCGAGGACTCGGTGGCCACCGTGATCGAGGCGGTCGACGCGCTCGACGGGTCGGTGCTCGCGGTGCAGGGCCCGCCCGGGGCGGGGAAGACGTACTTGGCGGGCAAGCTGATCGCGCACCTCGTGCGGTCCGGGCGGACGGTCGGCGTGACGTCCAACAGCCACAAGGCCGTGGAGAACGTGCTGTCCGCCGCGCTCGGCAACGCGCCGTCGATGGCGTGCGCGAAACGACCGCGCCGGACGCCGGATCCCGCGCTGCCGTGGGAACAGCCGAAGACGAACAACGCGTTGGCCAAATGGCGCGACGAGCACAACGACGGGCAGAACGACGGGCACCTCGTCGGCGGCACCGCGTGGACATTCGCGAACGCCGCCGTGCGCGAGGAACCGTTCGACGTCCTGGTGATCGACGAGGCCGGGCAGTTCGCGCTCGCGGACGCGCTGGCCGTGTCGATGTGCGCGAAGAACGTGGTGCTGCTGGGCGATCCTCAGCAGCTGCCGCAGGTCGTGCAGGGCACGCACCCGGCGGGTGCGGAGGCGTCGGCGTTGGGGCACCTGATCGGCGACGCGGACATCATGCCGCCCGAGCTGGGCTACTTCCTGGACCAGACACGGCGCATGCATCCGGCCGTGTGCGCGCCGGTTTCCCGGTTGTCGTACGCGGGTTTGCTGCACTCGCACCCGTCCGCGGACCGTTCGGTCGACGGCTTCGCCTCCGGGCTGTACCTCGCGTCGGTGGAGCACCGCGGGAACACCACGCGGTCGATCGAGGAAGCGGCGCAGGTCGTGTCGGTGATCGCGGACCTGCACGGGCGCACGTGGCAAGGCCGTCCGCTGACGGACGCGGATTTCCTCGTGGTGGCGCCGTACAACCTGCAGGCGCGGACGGTCACGCACGCGCTTGCCGACGCCGGTTTCGGCGACGTGCGCGTCGGCACGGTGGACCGGTTCCAAGGCCAGGAAGCCCCGGTGGTGGTGACGACGATGACGTCCTCGTCAGCGATCGACCTGCCCCGCGGACTGGATTTCCTGTTGTCCCGCAACCGGTTGAACGTGGCACTGTCGCGAGCGCAGTCGGTGGCGGTGCTGGTGTGCAGCCCGCAGCTGCTGGAGGCGGACATCCGGACGGTCGAGCAGATGCGGCTCGTCTCCGGGATGCTCGGACTGCTGCGAGACGCCCGCCCCTGGCCCGCTCGCTGACCCCCAATCCCCACTCGCCCCAGCCCTCGGCACTTGTTGTCGCGTTGACGACACCGGCGCTTTGGTTTGGGAACGGACGCATGGCGGCGTGCGATCACGTTCCGTGACGGGTACTCGCGTGCGGTCACCACGGTCACAGCGCCCTGAGATTCCCTGGCCACCAAGGCCGCCGCGCTCCACCACACCGCCGACAGCAACGACTACACCTACGACCAATCCGCAGCACTGGTGCGCGGCATCTAATCTGGGCGTGCAGGACCTCTTGCATTCCGCCACGATCGGGATCGTGGGCGTCGTGCCGCTGAACCAGCTCGTGCATGCGGTGCCTGCGTTTCCCGGAGGCAGCGAGGTCTGGCTGTGCCTGGTCGGGGTGGGCCAGCGGTTGAACGGGGTGAGCGATGCCGAGCTTCGGGAACCTTCTGATACTGACGATCATCGCCCTGCTGGCGCCCTTGTTGCTCGGGCTGGCACCGCGGCTGCGGATCCCGTCGGTGGTCCTGGAGATCGTGGCCGGGGTCATCGTGGGGCCATCGGTGCTGGGACTCGTGCGCATGGATCAGGCGGTGCAGGTCGTCGCGTTGCTGGGGCTGGCGTTCCTCCTGTTTCTCGCGGGGCTTGAGGTTGACTTCCATCGCCTGCGCGGGCCGCTGCTGCGGGTGGCCTTGATCGGCTACGGGGTGAGCTTGGCGATCGGCGTGGCGGTGGGCTTCTCGTTCGGCGCGGCGGGCTGGGTGCGTGACCCGATGCTGATCGCGGTGGCGCTGTCAGCGACATCGCTCGGTCTGGTTGTCCCGGTGCTCAAGGACGCGGGGCGTGCGGACCAGGCGATGGGGCAAACGACGATCACGGCGTCCTCCGTGGCCGACTTCGCCGCGGTGGTCCTGCTGTCGCTGCTCTTCTCCACGTCCGGCGGCAGCACCGGAGGCCGGCTCGTGTCGCTGATCGTCTTCGTCGCCTTCGTGGCCGCCATTGGGATGGCGGTGGCTTTGGCAGGGCGGTCAATGCGTCTGGGAGATCTTTTCCTGCGGTTGCAGGACACCACCGCGGAGATCCGGGTTCGTGCGGCGGTCGTGCTGCTCGTGGCCTTCGTCGTGCTCGCCGAGGGATTCGGCCTCGAGAGCATCCTGGGCGCGTTTCTGGCCGGTGCGGTCGTGGGCTTGGTCGATCGTGACTCGGCTACGCATCCGCATTTCCGGACGAAGCTGGAGGCGATCGGGTACGGGTTCGTGATTCCGGTGTTCTTCGTCGCCAGCGGTGTGCAGCTCGACCTCGGAGGATTGATCGCGACTCCCTCCGCGTTGCTGCGAGTGCCGCTATTCCTGCTCGCGCTGCTGCTCGTGCGCGGCGCTCCAGCGCTGCTCTACCAGCGCTCGCTTGGCACACGTTCCTCGGTCGCGGCCGGGCTACTGCAGGCGACGTCGCTGCCGTTCTTGGTTGCCGCAACGCAGATCGGCGTCGCGCTCGGCCTGATGACTCCGGTGACTGCGGCGGCGCTGATCTGCGCGGGTCTCTTGTCGGTTCTCCTGTTCCCAGCTGCCGCGCTCGCCTTGCTGCGCAAGCGCGTCTCAAGCGAGCGCCGCGGAGGCACGGCGGAAACCACGTAGGAGCGAACACGAGAGCCATTCGACTTACGACGGCTCGCAACTCCCATTTGAATTGCACCCCACTTCTCTCCTCCATCACACATGGACCACGGTTTTCACTGGTCACATGGACAGATGATTACCGAATCGGTCAAGTTGAGACCTGAACGAGCTGGGCTTGAAAAGCACATCGGAACACGTCTAGAAATGACGACGCGTCACAGGGTGGCGTGACCGGAGCAAAGCGGGTATTCCAATCACGTCGCGCAGATTTCCCCACCCTTTCCTGGCGGTTCCGGAGGACCATGACCGAGCGGCATGATGCCGATGGGTTCGCGGCGTCTGATCGCGAGCTTCTGGATGCGGTGTGGTCGTTGAACGAGGCGGTCCCGTGGTCGTTCAGCTTCGCCCGTGATCAGCCGAGCTGGGCGGCTGGCCTGGACGCCTTGCTGGGCCTGCCCGGTGCGCCCTGCGACGACCTCCGCGCCCGGCTGATCGAGCTCATCGGCCCCCTGATCGCGACCGCCCGCTCGGCCCCGGCCGGGGAGGTCCTTGAACAAGAACAGCGTTGCACCACGGCGACCGGGGAAGAGCGGCTGCTTCGTTCCCGCGCCCGCATGGTCGGGGACACCTGTACCGGTGGCCTGCTCGGAATCACCACCGACGCCACGCAAGGACACCAGGACCGGCAGGCGATGGCCGACCTGGCGGCCCGTTACCGGCTCCTCGTCGAGCGCAGTCCGGACGCGATCTGGGTTCACCAAGACCGAATGGTCGTCTATTCCAACCCCGCTACCGTGCGCATGCTCGCGGCTGGGTCAAGCGCGCAGATCGTCGGTCGCCCGATCACCGATTTCATCGCCGGGCACGCGATTCCAGCCATCCAGGAACGGCTCGCGGTGCTGACGACCCCGGGCACGGCCGCGATGCCGGCAGAGGTCGAGATGAAGCGCTTGGACGGCAGCACGATTCCGGTCCAGTCGGTGGCGGTGCTCATCAACTGGGAAGGCCGACCCGCGTTCCAGGTCATCCAACGGGACGTCACGGCCCATCAGACGGCCGAGGTCGCGCTGCACCACCAGGCCGCACTGGTCCAGCACGTCAGCGACGCCATCATCGCCACCACCCGGGAAGGGGTGGTGACCAGTTGGAACCGGGCGGCAGCGGCCATCTACGGAAGGCCCGCCGAGCGGGCCCTCGGCCAGCACATCGGTGCGGTGGTCGGCGCGCCGCTGGATCCCGCGGCGCTGCTCGCCGCTGGTGGCCTCACCGAAGCGCGGCACCTGCACGCCAACGGATCGGCACTGGCCATCCGCGTCTCCGCTGCGGAGATGCCCTCCGGCTTCGTCCTGGTGTGCGCCGACGAGACCGCAAGACGGCGGGCCGAACAGGACTACGCCACCGTCGTGAACGCGCTGGACGAAGGCGTCATCGTGGCTGATGCGAAGGGACTCGTCCTATCGGCGAACCCCGCAGCGGCGCACATTCTCGGAACCACCCGTGCGGAGCTCGTCGGCTCACCGCTGCAAGCCTGGCCGCTGTTCGATGAGACCGGGGCACCGCTGCCACCTGACGCCCGCCCGTCAACGCAGACCTGCCGCACCGGAGTCCCGCAGAATGCCCGAGTGCTCGGCGCCCGGCGAAGTGACGGACGCGGCGTGTGGCTCGCGCTGGCCTCGCGATCGCTCACGCCGGACAGCGACGCGCCGCACCCGATCGTTATCTCGTTCACCGACATCACCGAGTCCCGGACCATCCGGGAGCGGTTGGAGCGAGAGGCCACGCACGACCCGCTGACCGGCCTGGCCAACCGCACCTTGGTGCTCCGGCACCTCGAATCCGAATTGCGATCCGCCCACCGAACGCGCCCCACCGGGGTGCTGTTCATCGAC
Source organism: Saccharopolyspora sp. NPDC050642 (assembly GCF_040654735.1). Lineage (NCBI taxonomy): Bacteria > Bacillati > Actinomycetota > Actinomycetes > Pseudonocardiales > Pseudonocardiaceae > Saccharopolyspora > Saccharopolyspora sp. NPDC050642. The sequence continues at coordinate 20,565 of NZ_JBFAIN010000032.1, forward strand.
TTGGACAAGTTCAAGGTCATCAACGACTCACTGGGTCACGGTGTCGGCGACGAGGTACTGCGCGTTGTGGCAGAGCGACTGCGGCAGCTGGTGCGTGAGGGCGAGGTGGTCGGCCGGCTTGGTGGTGACGAGTTCGTCGTCATCTCTCACGATGAGGACGATCGCAGGAAGCTCCGCTTGCTCGCCGAAGGGCTGCGTCGGAGCCTCACCGATCCGATCAGCGTGGAGGGCAGGAAACTGCATGTTGATGCCAGCATCGGGATCGTGCTGGCGCCACCCGGTGATCCCAGGACCGCCGCGGACGTGCTCCGCGACGCCGATGTGGCCATGTACCACGCCAAAACGCTCGGCCGCGGCCGAACCGCGTTCTTCGACGTGCAACTGCGTGAACGCATGCAGCGTCACCTCCTCCTGCAGCAAGACCTCCGCGAGGCGGCGCACAAGGACGAACTCTGGATGGCCTACCAGCCCATCATCGACCTGGGCACCGGACAGACGGTCGCAGCGGAAGGCTTGCTGCGGTGGACGCACCCGTTGTACGGCACGGTATCGCCCGCAGAGTTCATCCCGTTGGCCGAGGAAAGCGACCTCATCCACGACATCGGCGCCCACATGCTGCGCATGGCCAGCCGTGAACTCGCCGCCCACCGCGCCCAGCACCAGCTCGCTCTGCGGCTCAAGGTCAACCTCTCCGCACGCCAGCTCGAGGACCCCTACCTGCACAACGACGTGCACGAAGCCCTCACCGAAGCCGGGCTTCCCGCCAGCGCCGTCTGCCTCGAGGTCACCGAAAGCGCCCTCATGCACGACCCGACAGCGGCGGCGCAGGTGCTCAGCAACCTGCGCCGACTGGGGGTCAGGCTGGCCATCGACGATTTCGGAACCGGCTACTCCTCACTCGCCCAACTCCAACGACTGCCCCTGGACACCCTCAAGATCGACCGATCGTTCATCACCGGGATCGACGAGAACCCCGACGCCGAGGCCATCGTCATGAGCATCATCGCCATGGCGCACGCGGTCAAGCTCACAGTCGTCGCAGAAGGCGTCGAAACCGCCCAGCAACTCGACCTCCTCCACCGCCTCGGCTGCGACCAGGCACAAGGCTTCTACATCGGCAAACCCACCCCCATTGAGCAATTCTTCGACAACCGCTGGACTCCGTAGGCATTCCGGTGTCCATAGTGGCCAGATCTGTGTCCTTCCGAACGACACCGTTCCACACAAACGGAGTCTGCAGGACTGCAATGCTCGTGCCATCGCTCCAAGAAGAGCAGGCGCTTGACGGGAAATCGTTGCCTTTGCACCCGTTTTCGCGGGCGATCCTCGCCGAGTTCGCCAGGACCGCGATCCCGCCGGCGTTGTGCAGCACTGCGGCCAGGACCGGGTTGACCGCTCGGCGGCCCCGGCGACCATGCGCACCACGTTGATGCCTACGGACGATCCGTGGTGCGGTCAGTCGGAGATCCCGTCGATGTCGACCAGCACGTGGCGCGGGCCGCGGAAGATCTGGTTGCGCCGGTACGGCGGCGGGTCCGCGACGAGCCGCGGGTTCTGCACGCGGCGGACGAACTCACCGACCGCGGCCTGGACCTCCAGCCGCGCGAGCGGAGCGCCGAAGCAGAAGTGGATCCCCTGGCTGTAGCCCAGGTGCTGGTTGTCGGGACGTTCGAGGTCGAGCTCATCGGGGTTGTCGAACCGTTGCGGGTCGCGGTTCGCCGAGCCGTACGCCAGGAAGATCGGCGCGCCCTTCGGGATGGTGGTGCCCGCGATCTCGATGTCTTCGAGGGCGGAGCGGGTGTGCCAGAACTGGACCGACGACTCGAAGCGCAGCAGCTCCTCGACCCCGGGCACGATCAGCTCGGGCCGGCGGCGCAGCTTCTCGAGCGCGTCGGGGTGCCTCAGCAGGGTGAGCACGCTGTGGGCGATCAGATTGACGGTGGTTTCGTGCCCGGCGAAGAGCAGGAGCACGGCATTGCTGACGAGAGCGCCCTGGGACATGCGCCCCTCCGGGCCGTCGTGGTGCACCATCGCCGAGAGCATGCCCGGGCCGGGTTGCTTGGCGTACTGGTCGAGCAGCCCTGCTATGTATTGCCCGAACTCCTGCACGGCCCGGCGCCCCCCTTCGACCTGGCGCTGGATCTCCGCGGAGGCGAACTCCGGGCCAAGGTCGAAACTCTCCAGGGCTGTCTGGATCCAGGCGTGGAAACGCGGTTCGTCTTCCAGTGGCACGCCCAGGACCTTGCAGATCACGGTCACCGGCAGGGGGTAGGCGAACTCGTCGACGACATCGATCCGGGTCTTGCCCTGCAGGTTGTCCAGGAGGTCGGCGACGATACGGCGAATCTCGGGTTCCAGGTCAGAGATCTGGTGGGGCGAATGGGGCGGGCCGAAGAAGTGTGGCGTCATCAGGCCGCGATCTCGATCGTGCTCGGGCGGGTCGGAGGTGATGATGTTCGGCTCCAGAATGACCTCCGTAATCGTCTCGGTCCCCTGCTCCGCCGCCGCCGGGGCGGCCCCGGGGCGCTTCGTGATGTCCGAGCTGACCCGGGGGTCGTGGAGCAGCGTGACGATCTCGCGGTAGGTGCTGACGACATAGGTGCCGTCCGGCTGCCGCGCCACCGGGGTCTTGCGGAGCTCGTTGTAGAAGGGGTACGGATTGGCGCGGTTTTCGTAGCGGAGGACCTGCTGCCAGGGGGTTTCCTCGACCATGATGCTCCTCATCGATTCTGTTGTGCTGTCCGGTGACACGCGTGATCTCCAGGGGCGCGTCAGCGACCTCGAGGCCGGAACTCGGCGCTGCGCTCGCTCGGGTCGTGGCCGGTCAGGACAACGTCGGGTATCGCGGTCGGGACGCCCGGTTGCGGGAACTCGGCCGGGATCGGCTTCATGTCGTCGGGCCGATCCCAGCCCGGCGGCGGAGGCGGGAACGGAGCCGATTGCTCGATCAGCCGTGCGTAGTGCTCCAGCCACTTGCCGTGATCGAAGCTGACGGCGGCGACGATGCGGCCCCGACGACCGTAGGCGGCGGTGAAGCGGCGCTGCTCGACGGATCCCTGCGTGAAGACGATCTCGTCCCCGAAGGGCGGCACGCCGACGGACTTGATGTTGACGCCGAACTGACCGGACCAGAAGCCGGGCAGCAACAGGTGCGGGTAGTAGTTGGGCTCGAGGTTCACCATGTTGTGGGCGGCGATCTCGGCACCGAGGACGGCATTGTCCCAGTGCTCCATGGCGAGAAACTGGTACTCGTACAGCACGTGGGGTGCGCGCGCCACGTCCCCTGCCACGTAGACGGTGTCGGTCGCCACGCCGTTGATGTCGAAGGCTCGACCACCGGCGTCGCAGCCGACGCCCCAGAAACCGACCGCCAGCCCGGAGCCCTCCAACCATTCCACGTTGCGGATCGACCCCAGCGCGGCCACCACCACATCGGCCTCGATGGTGGTTTCGTCTGAGAGCCGAGCACGCCGTACGTGTCCGCTGGCGTCGCCCTCCAGCGACGACACGCCCACCCCGCAGCGCAGATCCACGCCATGGTCGCGCTGCAGATCCGCGGCGATCTCGCCGATCACCCCGCCGAGCGGGCCGACCAGCGGCGCCGAGCCCCGCTCGGCCACGGTCACCGGAAGATCGAGTTCCCGGCAGACGGAGGCCACCTCCGAGCCGATGAACCCGCCGCCGATGACCAGGACCCGCGACGGCCGCGCGGCCAGCGCCTGTTGCAGCCGCGCGGCGTCATCACGCGAGCGCAGCGTGTACACCCCCTCCAGGGCGGCCTCGGTCGGGTTGGGCCACTGCCGCGCGCGGGTGCCCGTGGCGATCAGCAACCGGTCGTACGGAACCTGCTCGCCGTTGGCCAGGCGCACCTGCCTGGTGGCCCGGTCCAACCCGGTGGCGGCCACCCCCAGCCGCCACTCCGCATCCAGTGCCCGCAAGCGGGGCAGCTGGGTGTGATCGGCCGGCACCCACCCTTTGAGCACCTGCTTGGACAGCGGGGGACGGTCGTAGGGCTCATAGGGCTCGTCCCCGATGATGGTCAAACGTCCGTTGAAGCCCTCCTCGCGCAAGGCTTCGGCGGCCCGCAGTCCCGCCAGGGAGGCACCGACGATGACGATCCGGCCGTTGGCCTTGAACTCTCGCACCAACTCCGCGACCGTTGCCGCCAGGGTCATGACGCCCCACCCGCCTCCGCACCGTCCAAGCGGTCCATCACGATCGCTTGCACCGGGCAGGCCGCAACAGCTCGCTGAACCTGCAGGCGCCGCGCGTCATCGGGGTTCGGCTCGTAGGTAAGCGCCTCCTCACCACTCAACCTGAAGACCTCGTGGGCCAGAAACACGCACTGTGCGTATCCCTGGCACCGATTCAGGTCCACCACGATCCGCATGGGCAAACCCCTTCCGCCGTCCGTACCTCCCGGCCCACAACGAACCATCGACGCGCTCATTCGGCTACGTGGCTATTCGGCCTTCCACCAAGAGACCAGCTGGACAACCCACCCATCGCCTCAGCCGAGACCGCACGCTGAGCACCCCCGCAGATTCGCTCAGGCGAAAACTCTGCTCACCACGTCAGCGCCGACCACCACGCCAGCGCCCCAATGTGCCGCACCACGCCACCATTGGCGATTTCGCAATGGGTCCAAAGGGCCGGAAGTCCCCGGAGACGAGATCGGGGCCAGTCGACGAGATGCGTCGCCACCAGGGCACCCCGGTCACGGCGCTGAACCGGTGCTCTCGTGCGGTGGCGTACCTGTGCGACCAATCGCCAGGCGAGCCTGGGTGTGTGCCGAGTTTCGAACCCTCAGTGCACGGCCGGCGGAGGTATGGCCTGCGTGGAGTACACGGGTGACCTGGCCGAGCGGTTCCGGCTCGCCACCGACTCGGAGTACTGGGTCGCGGTGTACTTCAAGTCCTGCGAGGACAAGGAGAAGTTCCTCCGCAACGCCGGACTGCTGGCGATCAGCGACAAGTACATGGACGGCTACGCCGTGGCCAGGGTGCTCGGCTTGGAGATGGACGACGAGCAAGGGAAGACGTCGACTACTGCGGCTACCTCGATGAGCTGATCACCACGAAAGGCGCACCGGGCTGGCACTACCTGTTCGCTGACGTGTCGCTCGCGGACGAGGAGTTCGGCATCGCCGCGAACAAGCTCACCAGCGTGCTCGAAGTGCTGACCGAGCTTTTCCCAAGCCACGACTACGAACCCTTGCGGGCGCGCCTGGCCGAGCGGCTCTGACAGCACCAACAAGAACCAGTAGCCAATTTCCCCCAAAAACCGGCGTCGCGGCATCCGGTTGACGATGTCGCATGTTGATGAACGGGGGGGCACCTGCTGGCTCCACCAGGTCGTGACGTCACCGGGGCGCAGCAGGTCGGCCAGCGTGGCCCGCAGCGGCCAGCGGCGGAGGGCGGCGTAGCCGCGGATGTGGCGGAGCGCGGTCACGGGGTGCCGCCACAGCAGGCGATGCAGGTAGGACAAGGGTCCAGGTCCCTTCGAGCTCGCCTGCCGACGAGCGGTCATCGCGGAAACTGGCCGGCCGCTTCGGCAATCGCTATGTGCCCCCAGCCGTCTCGGCCGCGCGCAGCCAGTCGGCTTTCCCTTGTGCTGCAAGGATATCGCCCCTGATTAACCGTGGCCGCTGCGCACCGTCACCGGACGCATCGCGACAAGGCAGGGGCGTTCAGGATGAGCCGTCGCTGCCGCAACCAGGCTCCGTCCGCAGCCTGGACACGATCCGGTAGTCGACGTGAACCTCGCGGTATGTGACGCCCGCGAGAACGGGGTCTGGGAGGTGGGTGCGCTCGCTGCCGGACACCGACTCCTCGCCGGGATGGCCCGTGAATTCGACCTGGGTGTCCGGCACTTCGTGAAAGCGCATCTCCCGCGCGTACACCATGCTGGTGAACGTCACCTCCGCTGCTCCATCGACTGTCACTGGTTCACATCCCGTCCCGTCGGTCTGGGCCGCTTGGGAGGCTCCCGCCGTGGCCCGCCTGGCGCCCAGCGTTCGGTGGGTGTGCCGGCCTGGGCGCCACGTCTGGCCTTTCCCCCTGCTCGCTCCCGTGGGCGTTGACCGCCCTTGGTGGGACGGCTCGTGTCCTCGTCACCGACGGCTTCCCCGACATCTTCGACCGCTTGGTCCACAGTTCGTCCGACCTGTTCGACGGCGCCTCTGGTGGTTTCGCCCACCTCTTCGACGGTCTCGCCGACGTCTTCGACCGCTTCACCCGCACCGCGCCCGACGTCCTTGACCGCCTCACCTGCACCTCCCCCGACCTCTTCGACCGCCTCACCCGCACCGCGCCCGACCTGCTTGACCGCCTCACCAGCTCCCGCACCGATACCCTTGACCGCCTCACCAGCTCCCTCACCGACACCCTTGGCCGCCGACTCCACGCCCCGGGTCACGTGTTCGAGGATTTGCGGGTTGCGGTCGATCGTCTTCAGCACTCGGTCCAGGATCGCGGCGACGTTGTCGAGGCGAACCTTCAACAGCGCCTGCGCCTCGACGCCCTTGATCTCGAGCGCTACGCGCCCCAGTGCCGCGTCCACCCCGACATTGAGCTTGAGCAGGTCCAGGACCTCGGCTTGCAGGGACACCCGGGCGCGGAGATCCTCGACCTCGAGGCTGATCTCGTCCACTTTCAGGACAGGGATGTCCAGGAAAACGTCCGGCCGCCCGTTCGCCTCGCCGCCTAGCTCGAGTTCGTCGTAGCTCTGCTGTTCGTCGGTGTCGCCATCCTCCGGCTCGACCTCGAACCGGTCCTCGCCGGGTTCTTCCGATGCACCCTCGGACATGTCTCCCACACCCCTGAAATGTCCTGGAGGTTCGTGACGCCGTGCCGCCAAGGTAAACCCGCAACGTCGCGGGCACCGGGCAACGCGCGACCGGAAATCTGCCGGTAGCCGGCAGTGAGTCGTCTGGGCCGCCATAGCTGCCACACGACTCACGGCCCGTTTCGCCACCGCGATCCAGTGTTGGTGCGGCTGAACCGCCCCTTTTTGTGATGCAGCCCTGGCTCAGGGGCATGTCGACGTTGAATCCGGACCCGCTCTCGGTTCCTGGGCGCATGTAGTCGTGCGGCGCGTGTGGATATGGACGCCTCCGCGTGCTCGGCCGTGGGCGAGGTCGGCGGCGCGCAGACAGCAGCGCACCCACATGTTGAGTTGCATTTCCTTGGCCAGCCGCGCTCGTGCGTAGAGCAGATTCACCAGCCGGGTGCTGGGGCGCGCCCAGGCTTCGATCTCGAATCGAACCGCCTCTTCCTCCGGCCGGGCGCGGAACTCGATCTGCCCGGCTTCGAGGTGCCCCCGCAGCGTCACCATCCGAAACGAAGCGTCCTCGCAGGCCACCACCCGGACCGGCGCGTTCCACGGCCCCGGCATCCGGACCACGAGCTCGTCACCGACCCGCAGACCACCTTCCCCACCTCGGGTTCGTTGCACCGTCGCGACCTCGCGCGGGAAGGCTCGGTTGAGATCAGTCATGACCACCGCCATCAACGTGGGGGCGTCGAGGTCGCCGGCCTCGATCCGCACGCTGAAGGTGCGGTGGAACAGCTGGCCGGTCCCATCACCGACCAGCTGGCAGCGCTCGTCGATGAGGTCATCGGGCAACGCAGGGGGCAGGTCCGACTCATCTCCGCACTCCTCGCTCCGGTGCAGCGGCGTGATCTGCCACAGGTAGCGCCACGAGATCAAAGCCATGCCGAGCAGCAAACGCGCCACCGCGAGCGCGCGGCGGACGAAAGAACCCTTGGACGCCACAACGGCACTCCTTTCGCGTGGATTGCCCGGGCCGGGCATGCTCGTGTCATGCCCCGAAACGCCAGCGATGACACGGGGAGGACCAGTGGTCGTTCGGACACTGCACCAGGTTGGGCTGCGCAGCACCCATCTACAGGTGCTGTCGCTGGGGTCGGTTCTGCTGTGCTTGGGCCTGTGGGTCAGGGCCAAGACCGTCGACGAGGAACAGCGCGGCAACGCCGAGCGCCGAGCCCTGTTCACCGGTTTGTGGCCACCAACGCTGTGGTTGATTGGTGCTTCGCTGCACGAACTCGAACGAAGTCGCGATGCGCGCTCGACTGCTCCGCGGCGTTGACTACGTCTCAGCTCTGGGGAACTTGCGGCACCGCCAGGTGAATTTCACCGCTGAGCAAGTCCAACCGCCGGAATGGCACTTCGACACCTACCGCCAATACCTCGCGCGCGAACGACCAGGCCCGCCGGAGCCCGGCGGCGCCTGGGAGATCGCCTGCCGACTCGTCCGGGACTACGAGTTCTCGGTGCCTGCGATCGTCCGTGCCGTCTACGACCGCCGCGACCCCCTGCTGGGGCGGGACATGCTCCTCGAAGGGCGCTTCCACGGGTTGCGCTTCTACATGGGCGTGCGTGTGACCCATGTGGTCGACGAGACGCGTGGTGGCTCGCAGCAGGTGTGGGGCTGGGCTTATGCGACGCTCGAAGGCCACCTCGAGCGCGGCAGAATGAGCTACGAACTCGTCAAGGACCTGGAGTCCGGCAAGGTCGAGTTCGTGATCACCGGCTTCTCGCAACGCTCGCCCGCCCTGGGCCCGATCACCCGGCTGGGCTGGTCGCTGTTCGGCCGCCGCACCCAGCTGCGCTTCTACCGCCAGTGCGGCGCACGCCTGCGCAGGCTGGTGCAAGACCGCCTCACAGGCGCCACCGCAGCGGCGACCGTCCTGCACGAGGGAGACCTGGTGCTTGCGCCCTCCGGCATCCACCCCACCGCCGGCGATCTGCTCGCCGTGCGGTGGCACCATCCGGGTATCTGAACATCGCGAGTTACCGGAGAGGTCCGGCATTGCGAAGATCCACCGCCGCAGGTGGAAGTGGCGCGCCGACTGCGCCCGCGCTGGGGTCACATCGACTCGGCGTAGCGAATGCGGAAGCGGGATCTGATTGCTGTACGCCTTCGCTTGCCATCTCCGTGGAGAGCACCTCGGCCCGGTCGGGCAGCTGGCCCAGGAACGTGAGCACCGTTTCACAGATCGACATGCTGGGTAGGTCTGAAGGCGGTGCGCCTCTGTTGTCTGGAAGGAGACGTCGATGGCTCGCAACCTCGCCCACAAGCTCATTGCCTCGCACCTGGTCGACGGCGATCTCTCACCCGGCTCGGAGGTGGCCATCAGCATCGATCAGACCCTGACCCAGGACGCCACGGGCACGCTGGTCATGCAGGAAATCGAGGCCCTCGGGATCACGCGCGCCCGAACCGAGATCAGCGTGCAATACGTGGACCACAACCTGCTCCAGACCGACGAGAAGAACGCCGAGGACCACGAGTTTCTCCGGTCAGCTAGCCAGCGCTACGGCCTGTGGTTCTCCAAGCCCGGCAACGGCGTCTCGCACCCCACCCACATGCAGCGCTTCGGTCTTCCCGGCAAGACCATGGTCGGCTCCGACTCGCATACCTGCGCGGCCGGCTCGCTGGGGATGCTCGCCATCGGCGTCGGAGGCCTGGAAGTGGCGCTGGCGATCGCCGGCCACCCCCTGCGGGTGCGGATGCCCGAGATCTGGGGCGTGCGGCTGACCGGAGAACTCCCGCCGTGGGTCTCGGCCAAAGACGTGATCCTGGAGATGCTGCGCCGCCACGGCGTCTCCGGCGGTGTCAACCGCATCATCGAATACCACGGCCCCGGGTTGGGCGGGCTCACGGCGATGGACCGGCACGTCATCGCCAACATGGGCGCCGAGCTGGGCGCGACCACCACGGTGTTCCCCGCCGACTCCGCAATCCGCGATTTCCTGCGCGCCGAGGGCCGAGAGGACGACTTCCGGGCGCTGGCCGCCGACGCCGACGCGCCGTACGACGTCGAGGAGCACATCGATCTGACCACGCTGGAACCGCTGATCGCCCGCCCCTCCGCCCCGGACAACGTCGTACCGGTACGGGAAGTCGCCGGGACCGAGATCAGCCAGGTCGTCATCGGCTCCTCGGCCAATCCCGGCCTCCGCGATTTCGCGATCGCCGCAGCGATGGTCCGCGGCCGCCAGACCGACCACGCGGTCAGCTTCGACATCAACCCCACCTCGCGGGAGATCCTCGAAGACATGACGCGCATGGGCGCCACGTTCGACCTGATCGCGGCCGGGGCGCGAATCCACCAGTCCGGCTGCATGGGTTGCATCGGCATGGGACAGGCACCCGCGGTGGGGCGGAACTCCCTGCGCACCTTCCCGCGCAACTTCCCCGGCCGCTCGGGCACACGCGGGGATTCGGTGTGGCTGTGCTCTCCGGAGACCGCGGCCGCCTCAGCGCTCACCGGCGTGATCACCGACCCGCGCGACCTTGACCAGGCCTACCCCGAACTCGCGCTCCCGGAAAACGCCTCGGTCAACACCGCCATGCTCGTACCGCCCCTTCCGGAAGAGCAGGCACGCGCGGTGGAACTGGTCAAAGGGACCAACATCTCCGCCCTGCCGGACTTCCCGCCGCTGCCCGACAGGTTCGAGGCGCCGGTCCTGCTCAAAGCCGGTGACAACATCTCGACCGACGAAATCTCGCCGGCGGGCGCCAGGGCCCTGCCGCTGCGTTCCAACATCCCCGCGCTGGCCGAGTACACCTTCACCCGGATCGACACCGACTACCCGCGCCGCACCCGCTCCCACCCCGAGGGCCACATCGTGGTCGGCGGGCACAACTACGGGCAGGGCTCCTCGCGAGAGCACGCCGCGATCACACCTCGCTACCTCGGACTCCAAGTGGTGATCGCGAAGTCCTTCGCGCGAATCCACTGGCAGAACCTCGCCAACTTCGGCATCGTGCCACTGGAGTTCTCCGAGCCCGGCGACTACGCCGACATCGGCACCGACGACACCCTCGTCCTCGACGGCCTGCGCGAGGCCCTATTGACCGGTGACGAACTCGACGTACGCAACACCACCCGCGACCGAACCTTCCGAGTGCGACACCGCCTATCCCCTCGACAGGTCGAAGCGGTGATCGCAGGCGGCGTGATCCCCCTACTGGCTTCCCGCGCGGCTTGACGGGCAGCGATGACTTCTCGAGCGGTACAAGTCGCTCGAGCGGACTCTTTCGCTGCGGTCCCCGTCAAACACCGCCGTTTCGGAGGGTCTGGGAGGGGTGGACGCCGAAGCGCTTGCGGTAAGACGAAGCGAACCGTCCGAGGTGGGTGAATCCCCAGCGGTGGGCGACGTCGGAGACGCTGTCCGCTCCGGCCCTGAGTTCGGCGTGAATGCGTTCGAGCCTCGTGTCGCGGAGGTAGGTAATTGGTGGGACGCCGACGTGCTCTCGGAAGCTTTCCTGCAACCGCCGGGCACTGACCCCGGCGACGCGGGCCAGCTCGCCGAGGGTGTACTGCCGATCCGGATGAGCCTGGATCAGGTCTACGACCCGCCGAACCGTTCGCGGACGCGCGGGAGGCTGCGTACGGGAAAGCTCGTCGGTGTAGTTGTGTTGTTGCGCGATCAGCAGGCCAGTGAGCAGTGAACGCTCCACGTGCCCCAGTACGGCGTCATGGGCCAACAGGCTCGTCGGAGTGTCGGCATCGGCGAGCAGCAGGTTGACCAGCGCCAGCCAACTGCGACCGGCCGGGGACCCGAGGTCGAAGTCCAGGGCGAAACGAAGCGGAGCGCTGGGCGGGCGCCCAAGGAGTCCGTCGAGTTCTGCGTCAAGTGAGCGGCGGTCGATCTTAAGGGCGATTTGTGCGGCGCCGGGGCTGCACCGCCGCAGCACGTGGTATTCGTTCGGAGTGAACACCGCAGCCCTGTTCCGTGTGGCGATGACTTCCTGACTGCCGCAGGCGGACACAACCGTGCCGGTGGAAACGACGTTGACGTGGTAAGCGGAGTCGACCACTTCTGTTCGGATACAAGGGACTTGTGTTCGCGACCATGGGAGTGGCTGCGCTGTCGGTAGTGGTGTGGGCGCACCACATGTACGCCACCGGCGCGGTGCTGCTGCCATTCTTCGCCTTCACCACGTACGTGCTCTACGGCCCAGTGGTCTTCGCTGCTTTCGCCGGCATCTACTTCTGGTTCCCGAAGATGACGGGTCGGATGATGGACGAGCGGCTGGCCAAACTGCACTTCTGGCTGACCTTCATCGGCTTCCACGGCACGTTCCTGGTCCAGCACTGGCTGGGCAACGAGGGCATGCCGCGCCGGTACGCCGACTACCTGGAGTCCGACGGGTTCACCACGCTGAACACGATCTCCACGATCGGCGCCTTCATCTTGGGCGCCTCGATGCTGCCGTTCCTCTACAACGCCCTGAAGAGCTACCGCTACGGCGATCCCGTCGGAGTGGACGATCCGTGGGGATTCGGGAACTCGCTGGAATGGGCCACTTCCTGCCCACCGCCGCGGCACAACTTCACCGAGCTACCCCGCATCCGCTCCGAGCGCCCGGCCTTCGAGCTGCACTACCCGCACATCTCGGAGCGGATGCGGCTCGAGTCGCACGTGAGCCTCACCGGTCGACCAGTACACGCAGGTGCCGTGCCGTCGAAGAAGGCGGCACAGGCCGTGGTGCCATCCGAGCAGGGCGAATGCGATTTCCGCAAGAAGTGACGCGCCGGGCGCATGGCACCCGCGCCTCTGTCCATCCCTCCAATATCAAAGCACGTGACTGCGGGGGCCTTGATCTCGCAGTCCCCGGGTGATCGCGAGGTCGCTCGCGTTGGGCTCGGTGCTTGGAGGAGTCGAAGATCGCCCACCCGCTGAACTGGATCCGTATCGGCGCACTGACGATGATCGCGTTGCGGCCGGCTGCGACGGCAGGTGTCGGCTCGACCAAGTTCCCAGCACTCGGGCTGATGCCTGGGCCCTCTCCAGCGTTGCGGGGTGCGTAAGGCGTACGAAGAGCACATCCCCCGGCTCTGACGAGTGGAGAAAGCAGACAAGATCGATTGGATATTTGTTCGCTCACGACAATGGGCACGGCCCAGGCCTCGGCCATCCTCGGCATGGAGCGGTTGCGTCGAATCACGGGAGGGCTGGTCATGGTCGGCGATATCGAAAACACCCGTCGTGGTCCGCGGATCGCGTTCGTGACCGGCGCACGCCCGGCCAACCATGCGGCCAACTGGTTCAAACAGGCGCGCAACCGGCGGTGACCGCCCCTCTCGGCCGATGCAGCACCGCGGCTCCTTGGTAATGCGCAGTCTGCGTATCACCAAGATCAGCGAGCCCTGAACGGACTGCCGGTTCCGGCACTGCGCGCCTGCACGCGCTATCGCACCGAGATATGTTCCGGCTTCATCCGCGTCGCGGAAGGTTGATCAACGAAGCGGACACGGGCTGCGATGCACGCGCCGCCACGCACCCGGGACATCGCTGATCAACACCGGCCTCGCTCGGGCAAGTCACCGCCACCTCTTCAACCGCCGAACGCATTTCGGTGGTTAGAGATCCGCGACCAAACCAATCGATCGACACAGAGGAATACCATGACCACCACTCAACGCCGCTGGCTGACCCAGGATGCTTACGACCGGCTGCGGGACGAACTCGTAGAACTGCTCGCCCACCGTTCCGCTGGTTCTGAACGCGGCGATGGCACGGTCGACAGCGAGTCCGACCAGTTCGTGGATGAGGGGCGTCGGCGCGCCCGCATCCGCCAGATCCAGGGGTTGCTGTACAACGCGGTGGTCGGTCAAGCACCACCGGACGACGGGGTCGCCGAGCCCGGCATGGTCCTCACCGTCCGCTTCGACGACGGCGAGACCGAAACGTTCCTGCTCGGTGCGCGTGATGGAGCCGACCTCGACGGGCTTGCGGTCTACTCGCCCGAGTCACCCCTCGGGGCCGCCCTGTCCGGGGCCAGGCAGGGCGAGCAACGGACGTACAGCGTTCCCAACGGTGGGACGGTGCAAGTAACGCTCCTGCGGGCGGTACCCCACGGGCACCACCGTCCGTAGACGCCCGAAAAACAGCACGGGACCGCGCCACCGACACATGACGGGCGGCCGTGGTCCTGGGGGCGGCGTCGCAGGTGTGACGCATGAACAGCGCGTCGCCGTCACGGTCATCCGCTCGTCCGCGTCCAGATGTGAACCGTCGACTCAACACAAGGGGTGCGCCGTGCACGTGGGTACGTTCTCGATCGCTGCCTACGACGTAGTCGCTGGGTGCGCAGGTGTCGCGGTCAGCAGCCGGATGCCTTCGATCGGGGCGTTGTCGGTGTTCGCCCGCGCCGCTTCCGGGGCTATCGCGACCCAGGCGTTGATCAACCCGTTGCTCGGGATCGACGGCTTGGAGCTGCTTCGGACGCATTCTGCCGACGAGACGTTGCGCAGACTTCTCGCTTCGGATCCCGGAGCGGATTCCCGACAAGTGGCCATTGTGGACAAATATGGTCGTTCTGCTGCCCACACCGGTCCGGAAACGCATCCGTGGAGCGGTCACAGAGCAGCGCCGGGTTACGCGGTGGCGGGAAACATGCTCGTCGATATGCGAACGGTTGACGCCATGGCCGAGCAGTTCGAAGCCACTGCGGGCAAACCACTTCACGAACGATTGCTCTTGTCGCTTGAAGCGGGCCAGCAAGCCGGCGGGGACAGGCGCGGAAAGCAAAGCGCAGCGTTATACGTGAACAACGGAGAACCTTACCCGTACCTGGACCTGCGCGTGGACGATCACCCCGAACCGGTGGCCGAGCTGCGGAGGATCTACGAGGTCGCGAAACGAGAGCTGCTGCCGTTCGTCGAAGCGCTCCCGACCAGGAAGAACCCGCACGGCAGGTTCGACGAATTGTTCGAGCCCCCAGCACATCCGATTTTGACGCGCGCGGAGCCGAGTCCCGTGCGGGGCGCACAAACAGCCACGCCCGCGCCCCGCCGTCGAGTACCACCTGCACTGGACGGTTGAAACAACCACCACCCGATCCGGGCGAATGCTGCCCAGACCACGCGCCGCCCGGAACCGGCGACGACCACCCGGGCCAGCCACCACCCGGACCGTGTATTCGCGCCGGCGACCCAGGTCAGCAACGCGTGATCGGAGCACATGAGCTCCATCCCAGCCGACGGGGCACGAAGGTGTTCGAGGTTGCCCCTCACCCGCCGGCGCCGCTGTTCGGTGGTTTCGCCGACGGGTCGGCCAGGCACGAGGAACGACCTGGCCCATGCGGGCCAGCCCCGCCGGCCCACCGGGCGACATCAACATCCCCGCCCATGACCAGACCAACGAACGACCTTGCCCTCGTCTGCCCATCTCAGTCGGCATCGGAGGGTCAAGGCGCTGGAGCCCGATGTGCGCGGGCTTCGTCACCGGATTCGTCGAGGGACGCGATCCAGGAGGCGACTTGGGTGCGGGAGGCGAAGCCGAGCTTGCCCAGCATGCGCTCGACGTGGCCGTCCACGGTGCGGGGCGAGATCACCAGGTTCTCGGCGATGGCGCGATTGCTCAGTCCCGTGGCGATCAGGCGCGCCACCTCCAGTTCCCGGTCCGTGAGCGGGCAGCTTCGGGCGACGCACGTCGCGGTGGTGGGCTTGACGGCTGCGTCGATTTCCAGGGCGAGCTCGATCGCCTCGGCCTTGGTCAGATGAGCCAGGCGCTGGGTGACCTTCGCCACCCGTTCCGCGCCCACCGTTTCGACGACCTGTTGGGCCAGGCGCAGGGAGTCTGCGGTGATGTGGGGTCCGAACGCGTCGATGGAGGTGCCGAGCCGGTGCCACACCGCTCCGGCGGCAGCTCCCAGCATGGCGGCGTTGTCCGCTTGCTGGTTGGACATGGCGATCCAGGACATCAGCTCCAGCACCAGGGCCGTGCAGACGCCGTCGGTGAAATCGCGCTGGATCTCCAGGGCCGCCGTCGCGGCCTGCTTGGCCGCGGCCATGTCGCCCGCGCGCCAGTGCTGCAGGCCGCTGATCCACAGGGCGTAGGCGTGATTCCAGCGTTCTCCGTGCCGGGCGCTCACGGCTAGCACCTCCCGGCAGGTCTCCAGGGCGTCGCCCGCGGGCTCCTGGAAGTTGCGCGCCATGGCGAGCTGGAACTGCGCGGTGAGCACCGCGCCGGTGCTGCCGAGCGCCCGGTGCCCCTGCACAGCCCGGTGGTACAGGCCGATCGCCGTGGGCAGGCTGCCGCTGAAGAGGTGGTACAAGGCCCGCCAGTTCGCAGCGTGCGCGGCCAGCTCCTGGTCGCCCAGCACCACTGCCACGTGCTCCAGCTCCGCTAGGCGGACGGCGGCGGCCTCGCGATCCCCCTGCAGGAGCGTCGCCCAGGCCGCCACCCACAGCACCGAGCCCCGCTCGACGGTGTCGCCGTCCAGCACGTCGAGGATGCGGTCCAGCCATCGCCTTCCCTCGCTGAGCGAGCCGCCGGCGATCCAGTGGTAGCGCAGGAAGGACGCGAGCCGGCCGCCCGCGGGACGCTCGTCGGGTGTGGCGAGGGACCATTCCAGCGCCGCGAGCAGGTTGGCGTGGTCTCGCCGCATGGTTGCGAGCATCTCGTGCTGCCCGGGCCCGCACCAGCGCTCCACCATGGAGCGGGCCTGGCGCAGATAGTGATCGCGCATGCGGCGCCGCAGCACTGGCAGTTCCCCGAGTTCGTCGAGCCGCTCGGCGCCGTATTCGCGCACGGTCATCAGCTGCCGGTAGCGAACCCGTTCACCGATGTGCTCGGCTATCACGATCGACTTGGCGACGAGCCGGTCGAGGACGTCGACGACGCGCTCGGCGGCGAAGTCGCCGAACCCGCAGACCTCCTCGACCGCCGTCAGGTCGCATCCGCCCGGGAAGACCGACATCCGCGCCCACAGCAGGCGTTCGTCATCGGAGCACAGCTCGTGGCTCCAGTCGATCAGTGCTCGGAGCGTCTGCTGTCGCGGCCGAGCCACGCGACTGCCGCCGGTGAGCAGTTCGAATCGGTGGTCCAGGCGCTCGACGACCTGGCCGACGGACAACGTGCGCAGCCGGATGGCGGCGAGTTCGATGGCGAGCGGCATCCCGTCGAGCCGTTCGCACAGCTGTTGGACGGCAAGGCGGTTGGCATCGGTGACGGCGAAGTCCGGGGCGACGCTGCGCGCCCGGTCGACCAGCAGCTGAACGGCTTCGCTGTGGTCGACGCTCGCGGCGTCGTGCAACTGCTCGGCCGTCGGTACCGACAGGGGCGGGATCACGGTGACAAGCTCGCCCGCGATGCCGAGCGGTTCGCGGCTGGTGGCCAGGACGCGCAGGCCCGGTGCCGTTTCGAGAAGTTCGGCCAGCAGTTCGGCGGTGGCCGTCAGCACGTGCTCGCAGTTGTCCACGACCAGCAGCACCTGCTGGGTTCCCAGATGATCGACCAGTTGCTGGGTCGCGGACCGGTTCGACTGGTCCAGGACGGCGAGCGCCGAGGTGAACGCGGAGGCCACCTCGCGCGCATCGTCGAGGCTGGCCAGCTGGACGACCTGAATACCGTCCCGGAACGCCCTGCGGGCCCGGTCCGCGACCACCAGGGCGAGCCGCGTCTTGCCGATGCCGCCGGGACCGGTCAGCGTGACGAGCCGGGAGGCCGACAGATTCCTGCGCACGCCGGCGATCTCCTGCCGACGCCCCACGAAACTGGTGAGACCGCCAGCACCGACCAGACAACCGCGTCCACTGTCGTCGTGCATGGTCTTCGATGTCCTCGCCTCGGCCGTTCCGCTGACCCTATGTCGAAGGACACTTCGTGCCAAGGACGCACGCCCGGAGAAACACGGGCTTTCCCCGGCCAGCGCTCCGATTCATAGTCCCGCGACCACAGCCCATATCTTCCGCGAATCAATGCGATCACGGGTTCGAAGTGATGAGTACCCGCACGGGCAGAGGGGGTACCGAAGGGGGTCATCTCACCCGAGACCGCGGCCACGCCCGTGTTCAGTCTTCTATCACCACGACGCGGGCCGATGCCGTGGCGGGCACGGCACCGGCCCGGGTGCCATACCTCCACAGACAGGAGCGGGGCGATGTCACATACGAGGAGGAGCCGCTTGGTGAAGGAACCTGGCAGAGCGGCCGACCAGGCGTCCGCCATCGGCGGCACCGGATGCGGGAAGAGCGAGCGCCTCGCATCCGCCGGCTCTCCGGGGCGGGCCACATGAACCAGCGCCACCTCCGGAACGCCTTCGGCCGCTTCGCCACCGGCGTCACTGTCGTCACCTGCGCCACCTCCGACGGCGGACGCCACGGCGCCACGGTCAACGCGTTCACCGCCGTCTCCCTGGAACCGGCCCTGTGCCAGGTGACCCTCACCCGCCAGTCCAAGGCGTGCCGGTATCTGAAGGACACGCCCTTCGCGGTCAACATCCTGGCAGCCGGCCAGGCCGACACCGCCTGGCACTTCGCCGGCCGGCCCGTGGAGCCGGAACCCCGGTGGTCCGACGGTCCCCTCGGCCCCGTGCTCACGGGAGCGGCCGCCACGATCTCGTGCCGCCCGTGGCGCACCTACGACGGCGGCGACCACCTGATCGTCATCGGCGAAGTGGTCGAGGCCGACATCACCGATCTGGAACCGCTGCTGTTCCACGCCGGAACCTTCCGCCACCTGGACCGGCGGGACGCGGGCGCCCACTGGGGCGCCTGCCTGGACAGCCCCGAGAGCGGATGGTTCACCGGCGCACCGGCCTTCACCGCGATGAACGCGAAGCGCGCCACGCGGCACGCCTCGTAATTCCCGATCACACACCTTCGAGATCAGCTAGGAAAGACATGACTCAGGAAGACACCCGTTCCCCGGCCGCCCCACCCGCGGCGAACGTCCGCAAGACCCGCCCGCTGACGGGCGACGAGTACATCGAGTCCATTCGCGACGGACGGGAGGTGTGGGTCTATGGCGAGAAGGTCAAGGACGTCACCGAGCACCCCGCCTTCCGCAACTCGGTGCGCATGACCGCGCGGCTGTACGACGCCCTGCACGACGCGGACAAGCAGTCGGTGCTCACCGTGCCGACCGACACCGGCAGCGACGGTTTCACCCACCCGTTCTTCCGCACGCCGCGCAGCCGCGAGGACCTGATCGCCGACCGCGACGCAATCGCCGAGTGGGCGCGGATGACCTACGGCTGGATGGGCCGCAGCCCCGACTACAAGGCGTCCTTCCTCGGCACCCTCGGCGCCAACAGCGACTTCTACCAGCCCTTCGGCGACAACGCCCGGCGCTGGTACACCGAGTCCCAGGAGAAGGTCCTCTACTGGAACCACGCCATCATCAACCCGCCGGTCGACCGCGACCGCAACCCCGACGAGGTCAAGGACATCTTCGTCCACGTCGACGAGGAACGCGACGACGGCCTGGTCATCAGCGGCGCCAAGGTGGTGGCCACCGGCTCGGCCATCACCCACTTCAACTTCATCGCCCACTACGGCCTGCCGATCAAGAAGAAGGAGTTCGCGCTGGTCTGCACCGTCCCGATGGGCACGCCCGGCATGAAGCTGATCAGCCGGCACTCCTACGCGATGAACGCCGACGTCATGGGCAGCCCGTTCGACTACCCGCTGTCCAGCCGCTTCGACGAGAACGACACCATCTTCATCCTCGACAAGGTGAAGATCCCCTGGGAGAACGTCTTCATCTACGGTGATGCCGAGAAGGCCAGCACGTTCTTCCCCGGCTCGGGTTTCCTGCACCGCTTCACCTTCCACGGCTGCACGCGCCTCGCCGTCAAGCTCGACTTCATCGCCGGACTGCTGATGAAGGGCGTGGAGGTCACCGGCACCAAGGACTTCCGCGGCATCCAGACCCGCGTGGGCGAGGTCATCGCCTGGCGCAACCTGTTCTGGGGCCTGACCGACGCCATGGCGAACAACCCGGACTCCTGGAAGGACGACGCCCTCCTGCCGAAACTCGACTACGGCCTGGCCTACCGCTGGTTCATGACCCTGGGCTACCCGCGGATCAAGGAAATCATCATGCAGGACCTGGGCAGTGGACTGATCTACCTCAACTCCAACGCCAAGGACTTCTCCGTCCCGGAGATCCGCCCCTACCTGGACAAGTACGTGCGCGGGTCCAACGGTTACGACTCCGTCGAGCGGGTCAAGCTGATGAAGCTGATCTGGGACTCCATCGGCAGCGAGTTCGGCGGCCGGCACGAGCTGTACGAGCGCAACTACTCCGGCAACCACGAGCAGGTGCGCGCGGAGATGCTCTTCACCGCTCAGGCTTCCGGCACCGCCGACGCCATGAAGGGCTTCGCGGAGCAGTGCATGGCCGAGTACGACCTGAACGGCTGGACCGTGCCTGATCTGATCAACCCGGATGACGTGAGCATCCACGGCCGCTGACCGCTGCTGCCGGGACGGTCCGGTGCCGCCCCGGCCCAGCTCCGAGCAGCACGATGAGCATCACCCGTACTTCGACGCCCCTCACCGCGACGGGTGAGGGCGCTGCTCGGCGCGGTGCATCACGACGTGGACCGGGCGGCTGAGCCCGAACTGATCCCGCGCCCCATGGCCGACGGAGAAGGCGGCCTCGCGCGGCGGTACGACTTCGTCCTCGAACGGGCCTGATACCAAGGATGCGGATGTGACAGCACAATCGTCCCCGAGCCGCCCGGAGTTCGCGTCGGCACTCCGGTCCTCGGGTACTACGTGGACGGGCCTGCGCGACGTGCCCTCCGACTGGCAAGGCGGCGCGGTGACCATGGGCGTCTTCGACGGATTCCACCGTGGTCATGCCGCGCTGGTCCGGCGGGTGCGCGAGCGGGCGGCCCAGCACGAGCTGCCGTCCGTGTTGCTCACTTTCGACCCGCACCCGCTCACGGTGACCTGCCCGGAACGCGCGCCCAGGCAGTTGGCGTCGCTCGAAGAACGCGTCCGCCTCGCCCACGGCCTCGGCATCGACGCCGTACTCGTGCTGCCGTTCACCGCGGCGCTGGCCGGCATGGCGGCCGACGAGTTCGCCGATCGAGTCCTCGGCCACGCGCTCCGGGCTCGCGCCGTGGTGGTGGGCGAGAACTTCCGCTTCGGCCGAGGGGGCGGTGGCGACACCGCCCTGCTCGGCCGCGCGGGAAGGCGGCTCGGCTTCACCGTGGACGCCGTGCCGCTCGTCGCCCACGGCGGCCGGGCCTGCTCCTCCACCCTGATACGCAGCTGCCTGGCGGCCGGTGACCTCAAGGGCGCCGAAGAGCTGCTGGGACGCCCGTGGCGCACGGCGACCTCCGCGCCGGCGATCGACGACATCGCGGAGCATCAGGAGTTTCATTGATCGTGTCTAGCCGCTTGAGCCTGGTTGGGCGGTGTGATCTGGAATGTGCGGCCGTCGCGCAGGAGTGTCCAGATGACGTCGACCAGGCGGCGAGCGAGCGCGATCTCGAGCCAGCGCGCGATGACCACAAGAGACACAAACCGATGATCAAGAAACTGAAATGCACCAACGCTCTCTTCCGCCGGGAGAATCCGTCCTCCGGTGGGTGCCAACTGTGACTTCGGCCGGAACAACGGAAGGCAGGATTTCGGTTCCGGGGGGCAGGGTCTGGTACCGCAGGATGGGCAGCGGTGGCGTACCGCTGCTCCTGGTCCACGGCGGGCCTGGTTATCCGAGTGACGTGTTGTTCGAGGCGTTCGAGCCGCTCGCCATGGAACGCGAAGTCGTCTGGTACGACCAGCTGGGAGTGGGGCGTTCGGATCGCATCGAGGACACCGCGCTGCTGACGGGAACGCTGAAAGAGTGGGACATCTTCCACGAACTCGAACGGATCAGGATCCCGACGCTCGTCCTCGGCGGGGAGTTCGACGAATGCGTTCCCACGCACCTGGCCGACATCGCCGCCCAAATTCCGGACTCGGAGCACGTCACGCAGGCCGGCGCGGCGCACATGGGCTACCTGGAGGCCGAACCGCTCCGTGGTGAGTATGTCGGCATGATCCGGGACTACCTGGCACGCGTCGAGACTCGCGGATGGTGACCACGATCGGCTCCACTGATGGTGCGCGGCCAGCGGTCGGTCCGCTGCGCCGGACCCGACGGATCGGTCACCGGCTCCGGCGTGGCAGTCGCGGCGGCCGTCCACCCTCCCTCGACTCGGTCGCCTACCGCAAAACCAACATGCCGTGGAAGCGGCATCAACCGCCTCCAACGCCACCAGGCAGCGGCGACCCAGTTCGACAAAACTTGCCGCCCGCTACCTCGCCACCTCCACCACACAGCCATCAACGAGTGGCTCCACTCACTTCGAAACACGCCGTAGCAGATCATCCAGAAGTATCTGCTTGAGGAGTTCAGGTCGATGCGGATGAACGAGATCCTGCCCGACCACATCCGCGACTTCCTCCGCCGGCTCCAGACCCACGGGGCGCTCAACTACTTAGTGCATCTCGTTCAGCACCATACGTAGTTCTCCTTTAGATTTTGTTCGCTGTGTTCCGAGCGTTGCCCGTCCCGGTATCGCGCGGACGTGCCCGTCACGTCCAACCCGCACCGACCCGTCCCCTGCCATGAAAGGCGGATACCCGTGAGCCGAGCTTTGATCGTCATCGACGTGCAGAATGACTTCTGTGAGGGCGGCAGCGTTCCGGTGACCGGCGGCGCGGATGTGGCTGGCGCCATCGCCGATTTCGTGGACCGGCAGACCGGCTACGACTTCGTCGTCGCCACGCGCGACTACCACATCGATCCGGGCGATCACTTCTCCGAGCGACCTGACTTCGTGCACTCCTGGCCTCGCCACTGCGTTGCGGGGAGCGAAGGCAGCGAGTTCCATCCGAACTTTGCGCCCGTCGTCGCTTCTGGGGCCGTCGACGAGGTCTTCCACAAAGGACACTACGCAGCCGCCTACAGCGGGTTCCACGGCGTGAACGAGCCCGGCAGCCTGCTGGCCAACTGGCTGCGCGAGCATGACGTCCGCCAGGTGGACCTCGTCGGCATCGCCACCGACCACTGCGTGCGGGCCACGGCCCTGGACGCGGTCCGCGAGGGCTTCGAAGTGCAGGTCCTGCTCGACCTGACCGCGGCCGTCGCCGCGAAAACCACCGACGCGGCCGTACAAGAGCTGCGCAAGGCCGGCGTGAAGCTCACCGGCAGCCCGGTGCTCGCAAACGACTGACCAGCCGTCACGGCACAAAACAGCACAGTGCGCAGACGACTGGTCCGGAACGGACCGCCGTCACTACAGTGGCGCTTTGCGCGCCAGCCAGTTGCCGGTGAACCGCGCCGCCTGCACCATCCGGATAGTGATCACCACTGCGAATCGCTGGTGGCCGGAGGCGATCGCGATGTCCCCGAGGCCGCCGCCACCGACCACGCACGCCACCGCGCGCTCAATGTCCACCCCAGCCCTGGCAGCCAGTTCGTTCCCGGCTGCGGCGTGCGGCACGGACCCATCGGCCGTGCGCGGTGCGGAAACCCTTCGGTGGCGCCGGACTCGCCGGGCACCACCGACGCCAGATCAAGGCGGAACGCCAACGTGTGTTGAACGTGATCCAGCACGTCATGGTGGCGCGGAGTTCTGCACTACACAAGCTACGGCGACGCGCGCTACCCCGCCTACTGCTGGGACCTCCGCGGCCGACAACGCTCCGCCGGCACTTTCACCCGGCTCGTCAACCTCGCAAGCGGACGTCAACGCTTCGCACGCTACGTCGCCGAGGTATGGCTGCCCGACCCACGCCATGGAACTCCACCCGCCAGGGCTACCAACAGATCACCCAGAAATACCTGCCGGCCGAGTTCGGGCCAATGCGATGAACGAGATCCTGCCCGACCACATCCGCGACTTCCTCCACCGCCTCCAGACCGACGGCGCCTCTGCCCACACCGCTGCAAGACAGTGCTCTCCGCTATCTCCACCACCGCACTCAACGACCAGGTCATCTACTTCCACCCCTGCACCGGGGTCAAGGGGACGGAGTGCAGTGCGGTCCGAGCACGAGGCGCCGAGACCCGGCGCGGGAGGCGATTAGCCACCGGGGCTCGGCAGGGCGGGCGACGTCGCCAGCAAATGGAGCACGATTACATCGCAGGTATTCGACCCTGGACCGCGGACAGCGGTTGGTGACGCTTGCGACTATTCACAGTCAACCACTTCTCACATTCCTTCGGTGCCACTGGCGTCGCGGTCCCGCTCGAGATAGAAGTAGCAGTATTTACCGTTGTCGTAGACCATATCGTCCTTGCCGGTCATGATCCCCATCACGGTCGCCGAGTCCACCAAACGGAAGTGATCGACGATCGCGACCTTGTCGTACACCATCGCGGTCGACAGCTCTTCCCTGAACTCAATCCTCCAGATGCTGGCCTCGCCATCATTCTGCCGCCGGGAATAGATTTCCCCATCTTCCTCTAGACACAGCAGGGGTTTCACGTCGAGCTGCGAATTGAACTGCTTGCCGTACCATTTGATCTCGTCGAGCCATTTGATCGCTTTGTGTCCGGTCTGGAACACGCCCCCCTTCCAACGACCGCCGATCAGGTTGCCGAAGGAGACCGGCTCCAACTTCTGGAACAGTGCATCCAACTCGTCGGTGTTCACGCCACTGCTCTGATCGCGCAGCCGACGGAAAACCTGAATCGTATCCAACGTCTGGGTCGCGCTCATCTGCGTCTCCATAGGCACACTGACTTCCTGATCCGCGGACAGCGGGCGCTTCGACTTCCCGGCGCGCATTTTCGTGCACCGCGGCAGGGTTTCCGACTGGAACCACCTGACGGTAGCAAGTAGGTGCACCCGCATCCAGGAATGGCTTGGTTCTCACCCGGGGCGGTACGTCTTCGACTCCTGGCTTTATGTCACGACATGAGTTGTTGACCACGAATTGCCGTACCATTGGTGAGTTTTTCCACCATTCTGGCGTTCTCGGCTACGGTCTGCATCCGGACGCGCAGAGCTTCCTGCTTCCGGTTCTCTGAACGGTGGTTCTGCACGGCGAGGCTCGTTGGTGTCTCCTCGTTTGACGTCCCGCGAGGACGTTTGGTCACCTGTGGCCCAAAACAGTCGACACCCCTTCGGAGAGGAAACAGATTATGAATCGAACGGGAACGCACGTACCAACGGTCAGCAGGTATGACTATCCCCTGTCCACCGAGCGTCCCGAGTTGTTGCGCACCAAGAGCGAGAAGGCTTTCACTGACATCACCCTCGCGAAGATGCGGGAGGGTGGCCTGGTCAATAATGACCTGAGGATTCACCCGCAGAGCCTGCTTTTGCAGGCGCAGATAGCCAAGGACGCGGGCCGCCCCGAACTTGCGGATAACCTGCGCCGCGCCGCGGAATTGACTCAATTCGATGATGAGAAGAAAATCCTGGAGTTCTACGATGCTATGCGGCCGAGCCTCGCAAATCGCGAGCAGATGACGAAGGTCGCCGCTGAACTGGAGGAAAAGGACGCGCCGCTCTGCGCCCAACTGGTCCGTGAAGCGATCGAGGTGTACGAGGAGCGCAATCTGTTCCAGCACCAGGACGGCGCCGGACAGCACCCGACGAGCACTGATGAGGACCAGCCGTGACCAGCTCGCCACAGCCTCGAACCCACCCCGCCACAGATTTCGCCGTCCCTACCCAGTCCAGGGTCGGGAACGCAGACGACAGCACCCCCGCCCGCGATGGCAGCCCCACCGGACCGGTTACGACGCCGGACGGCAAGCTCCGACGGACATTGGCCCTGGAGCAGCGCGAGGTCAACAAGGACGGGTTCATCAAGGAATGGCCGTCGATGGGCCTGGTCGCGATGGACAGTCCAGCCGACCCGAAACCCAGCGTGTGTGTGGACCACGGCCAGATTGTCGAAATGGATGGCAGGAAACGCGCGGATTTCGACTTCATCGACAGATTCATCGCCGACAAGGTCATCGACCCCTCGGTGACCGAGAAGGCAATGGCCCTCTCGGCAACAGAGATCGCACACATGCTCGTTGCCCCGACGATCTCCCGCCAAGAGGTACTCGCGGTCTCCCGCGGGCTGACCCCGGCGAAGCTGCTGGAAGTCGCCAAGACCATGAACGTGGTCGAGCTGATGATGGCGTTCCAGAAGATGCGTGCCCGGCGCACCCCCGCCAACCAGGCGCACACCACGAACAAGCTGGAGAACCCAGTCCTGATCGCCGCCGACGCCGCCGAGGCGGCGCTACGGGGATTCCGCGAACTGGAGACCACACTCGGCGTGGTGAGATACGCTCCGTTGGTCGCGATCGCCCTACTGGTCGGTTCGCAGACGGGGCGAGGAGGAGTGCTCACCCAGTGCGCCCTCGAGGAAGCCACGACGCTCAAGCTGGGCATGCGCGGACTGACCACCTACGCCGAGACGGTCTCGGTCTACGGCACGGAGCAGGTCTTCGAGGACGGGGACGACACCCCATGGTCCAAGGCATTCCTCGCCTCTGCCTACGCCTCCCGCGGCATCAAGGCCCGGTTCACCTCCGGTACCGGCTCAGAGGTCCTCATGGGCCACGCCGACGGCAAGTCCATGCTCTACCTGGAAATACGATGCATCCTGGTGACCAAGGGCGCAGGCGTGCAGGGCCTGCAGAACGGCTCGATCAGCTGCATCGGTCTGCCCGGAGCCGTGCCCGCCGGCATGCGTGCCGTGGTGGCCGAGAACATGATCACCGCGATGGTCGATCTGGAATGCTCCGCAGGCAACGACCAGGCGTTCTCGCATTCGAAGATGCGTTCCACCGCCCGGTTCCTGCCGCAATTGCTGGCCGGGTCAGACCTGGTGACCGGTGGATACTCCAGTGTCCCCAACGAGGACAACATGTTCGCCGGCTCCAACGAGGACGTGCTGGACTACGACGACTGGAACACCCTCCAACGTGACTTCCAAGTCGACGGTGGCCTGCGCCACGTGACCGATAAGGAGATCCGCACGGTCCGTGAAAGTGCCGCACGCGCTCTGCAGACCGTGCTCGCCGGCCTGGAGCTCGACCCGCCTATCACGGTCCGCGAAGACGAGATCCAGGCCGCAATCAACGCCTTCTCCAGCGCCGACATGCCAAAACGGGACATCCACCAGGACCTCAAGGCCGCCGACTATATCGACAAGAAACGAATCTCCGGGTTGGAAGTGGTGCGGGCCTTGGACAAGGACCCCCAGCATGCGGAGACTGTCAGCAACATGCTGACCATGCTGCGGCAGCGGGTCTCCGGTGATCTGCTGCAGACCTCGGCCATCCTGGACCCCGATCCCGGAATGACTCCGCGCTCGGCGGTCAACGACCCCAACGACTACGCCGGACCCGGCACCGGATACCGCCCCAGCGGACAACGCTGGGAGGAGATGAAGGTCCTCCGGCACCTGATCGAGACCCACCCCCACCGACGTGTCGACGACGCGGGTGAAGATGACGCTGACACCCCGGAAGCCAAGAAGAAAAAAGCGGACGAACAGGCGATGCGCCGGCTCACGTTCGAGGAGGGGAATCCCGCAGAGAAGCGAGACGATCCCCACGAAGTCGTCATCGCACTCTCCCCAGGCTTCGGCCGCTTCAGCGGCACGACCATCACCGGCGAGTACGCTTTCGCCGACATCCTGAAGGCACTGATCGCAGGCATCAAGACCCATGGCGGCACCCCTCGGTTCATTCGCTGCCTGCACAGCGCCGACGTCGCTGCCGTGGCACACACGGCGGCCAAGCACTCCGGATCGAAGATCGGTGTGGGCATCCTGTCCCGTGGTACCACCGTCATTCACCACGCGGACCTACGGCGGTTGCAGAACCTGGAACTCTTCCCCCAGGCACCGGTGATGACCCCGGCGATCTTCGAGGAGATCGGCAAGAACGCCGCTCTCTACACGCAGCGGGGCGATGCGCCCGACCCTGTACCGACGAAGAACGACTACATGGCCCGGGTCAAGTACCAGGCCAGGGCGGCACTGTCGCAGATCAAGGAGATCGGGTTCGTCACGGAGGACGCCCCTCCCGTCGAACTGGACTTCAGGGTGGACGGGGTGCACTGGAAGGACCTCTGATGTGGACCTTTCGCCTTCCGAAGAACAACCCCTTGGGACGAGGAACCGATGCCCGCGCCGCGGCTCGCCCTTACAGGCACCCGATACACCCTTGATGCAGCATCGTAGGAAGCCGATCGGATCGGAAAGCCGATGAATGTCGCCGTGGTCGACACTGCTGGGTACCCACTGCCCCGGCCGGACACAGCACTGTCGGCCAGCGGCAACATCTCCAGCCGCAAGGCCCGCACGGCGGCACTGCTGAGGCGGGTGTGCCCCTGCCGAGAGCCCGGATCGCCTGATCACGGCGTGCTGGCGGTGTTGTTGCTCGCCGGTGAGGGTTCGGGCTGAGGTGGTTCAGTGCCAAGTGTCGGCGGCGGTGGTTGTAGAAGGCGATCCATCGGAAGCCCTGCTGCCGGGTCTCAGTCTCACTACCCCACATGCCATGTCCATTGTGGAGTATTTTGCGTTTGAGCGACGCGAAAGATGATTCCGCCAAAGCGTTATCGTAGCTGGAGCCGACCCGGCCCATCGACCGGCGCTACCCACGAGGCAGTTGGGTGGGCGGTCGCGCGAGAGCGTCCGCTTGAGCGACTGCGGGCGACCTACCTGTACTCCGCGTCCGACGCGACTGATCAGGACGGATGACGTTATCGGCAAGGGCAAGGTGTACCGATGGCCAACAACCTGATGATCCGGGCCCGGTCGATGGTCATCGAGGGCCAGACCCAACTCTCCGCGTGATCAGTGCCAAGCGTCCAGCGCACGCCGAAACCACCCACGCGGGTGAACAGCGGCGCCTTCCACAACGCGACCCCATTTCGCACCCGCGAAACCGATCCTCCCGAAATCCTCCCAAGTTGCCGCTCCCACCCCGAACATCGAGGACCAAAGTCCCGGCCCGTTGCTTTCGTGAGTGCTGCATGCGCGTGGTCCCAGGCAATGCGTTCTTGTTCGAGCAGTAGGCCTGTGCCGTTCTGCCGATGACTTGCACGGACCGGTCATTGCGCCGCGCGGATCGCCGCCGAAATGCGGTCCACATCGGCCCGTTCCTGCTCAGGTAGCGGCGCCCCCGCGCTGTCCCGCTCCGCCGCGGCGGCCGCCAACAGCTGCCGGGCTCGCTCGGCGTTCCCGGCGAGGACGGCGGCTCCGGCGAGCCCTTCCAGCGCGAGGGCGACCGCGCGGGGGTCGCCGGTGTCCCGGGCCACTGCCAGGCCTTCTTCGTGGAGGTCGTGCGCCTGCTCCGGATCGCCGCGCAATTCTGCGATGAAGCCCAGCTCGGCGAGGCTGTGCGCGATGCCCGGCGCGTAGCCCACTGATCGGTTCCAGTCCAGCAGTACCCGGATGTGCCTTTCGGCGTCGTCGAGCCGACCCTCACGTCGGGCACCGAGGCCGAGTCCCGCTTCTGCGAAGAACCGGCCGGTCACGTGGCCCTTACTGGCCGAGAGATCGCGGGCACGCTCGTGCAGCAGCCGCGCCCGGTCCAGATCACCGGCGAGCAGGGCGAGCCTGCCCAGCCCCGACAGCATGTCGGCCACCTGCGGCCACAGCCCGAGTTCCTCGGCCCGGCGCAGGCCGTCGCGAAGCAGGCGCGCCGCTTCGGCGTAGTCGCCGATGACCTCGGCTCTCCGGGCGAGCAGGCCAGCGGTCCGAAGCTGCCCCCACCGATCACCGAGATCCGCGAAGACCCTGGCGCTTTCGGTCGCGTCACGCTCCATCGTCGCAACGTCACCGCGCAGCAAGGCGTGGTGGGCGGCGCTGCCCAAGGCCGCGGCTATGCCCCATTTGTCCCCGGCCGCGCGGAATCCGGCCAGGGCGCGCTGCGCAAGCGTGTCGCCGACCGATTGGTCACCACCGCCGAGCAACGCCTCCGCCAGCAGCCATTCGGTGAACGCACGGCCTGCCGGATCACTGACCCGGTCGAATCCGGCCAGTCCGGCGTCCACCAGCGCAGTCCGGTCCGAATCGCTGCCGCTGAGCAGCATCAGCCCCGACCGCCAGCCGTTGGCCCGCGCCCACAGAGTTGAGGCGGAATCGCCAGGCGTGCTCAGCGCCGCGTCGAGCAGCCGGACACCGTCGGCGAGCCGTCCGCGCAGGAACCAGTACCAGGCCAGCGCGTCGACGAGGCGAAGCGCACCGCCGGAATCACCGCGACGCACCGAATCCTCCACGGCGGAGCGCAGATTCGCGTACTCGGTGTCCACCACCGCGAGCCACCGCCGCTGGTCCGCGCTGCGCAGCCGGTCGCGCGCTCGTTCGGCGAGGGTCGTGTAGTACTCGTTGCGCACCTCTCGGACCAGGTCGGCCTCGCCGGCCTGGACCAGACGATCCGAGCAGTACAGCGCTACCGACTCCAGCAGCCGGTAGCGCGGTCCTTCCTCGGTGTCGGTCATCGCGACCAGCGACCGGTCCACCAGGCGTGCGAGCAGGTCGAGGACCCGTCCGCGAGGCAGCTCCTCGCTCGCGCAGATGTGCTCGGCCGCGGCCAGCCCGAAACCATCGGCGTGCACCGAAAGCCTTCTCAGCACGGCCTGTTCCGGTTCGGTCAGCTGCTCCCAGCTCCAGTCGATCATCGCGCGCAACGTCTGCTGGCGACCGGGCGCGCTCCGGTGTCCAACGACCAGCAGCTCGAATCGATCGTCCATCCGCGCGGCGAGTTCGCGGACCCCGAGCGCCCGCACTCGGGCGGCGGCCAGCTCCAGCGCCAGCGGGATCCCGTCCAGCCGGCGACAGATGCTGGCGACGGCCGCGGCGTTCCCGGCATCGATGGCGAAGCCGGGAGCCGCGGCGGCCGCTCGGGCCATGAACAACCGGACGGCGCTGAACTTCGGCAACGCCTCGGCACCGGTGTCCGCGGGCGAGTGCGGCAGTTCGAGTGCGGCGACCGAGTACAGGGCTTCACCGGATACGCCGAGTGGTTCCTGGCTCGTCGCCAGCACGCGCAGTCCCGGCACCGATCGCAACAGCCGCTCGGTCAGTTCGGCGACCTCGGCCACCAGGTGCTCGCAGTTGTCCAGGATCAGCAGGACCCGTTTGCCGTCCAGCGCGGTGATCAGCTGGTCGACCGGACCGGCGCTGGACCGGCCGTCGTCGCGGATGCCCAGCACCGCGTGCACGGTGTCCACGATCGCGGTGTGCGAGGAGGAGCTCACGTCGATCCCGGCCAGCTCGACGAACCACACGCCGTCGGGGTGCTCAGCGATCAGGGCACGCGCTGTCTCGACCCCCAGTCGGGTCTTGCCGACGCCGCCGGGCCCGATGAGGGTGACCAACCGGTGCTCGCCGACCAGCGCGCACACGTCGTGCGTCGCTTCGGCCCTGCCGATCAGCTCGGTCAGCTGGCCGGGCAGGTTCGTCGGAGTGGCGACCGGGCGGGGCGCGATCAGCGGGTCCTGCTCGAGGATCGCCTGGTGCACGGCGACGATCTCGGGGCCCGGATCGACTCCGAGCTCGGTGCGCAGCCGCTCCCGCAACTCGGTGAAGTCGGCAAGCGCCTCGCTCTGCCGTCCGGCGCGGTACAACGCACGAAGGTGCGCTGCCCGCAATCGTTCGCGCAGCGGATGCTCGGCGATCACGGGCGCCAATTCGCCGACCAGCTCGGCGTGTTCGCCCAGTTCGAGCAGCGCTTCGGCCCTGGCTTCCACCGCGGACAGCCGGAGTTCCGTCAGCCGGGCCGCTTCGACCGCCGCGAACTCCTCGTCGGCGACCTCGGCGAAAGCGGCGCCGCGCCAGAGACCGAGCGCGGTGCTCAGGGCGTCGGCCCGAGATCGGGCATCCGCTCCGCCGGTCCCGAGCAACTCCTCGAACCGGCCGACGTCCACCGCGTCGGCCGGGACGTCCAGGCTGTAGCCCGCGGCCCGCGAAACCACCAGCGTGCGGGCGCTCGGCTCGGCGGCGGCGAGAGCACCACGCAGCTGCGAAACCTTGACCTGCAGCGCGGCAGGCGCATCACGAGGCGCCCGCCGCGGCCACAGCACGTCGATGAGCCGGTCGGTCGACACCGAACGTCCACGGTGGACGAGGAGAACGGAGAGCACCCTCAGCACCTGTCCGGCCGGGATCGTGACCGGCTCACCCTCATCCGTCCACGCCATCATCGGGCCGAGCACGCCGAACCTCATATCCGTGACGATACGGTCCCGCCCGAGCGCCGTGTAAGGAACGCGGTAGGGCGGCCGTAGGAGAGCTGTAGGCCGCTCCGGCGAAGGTCGTGACCACACGACGACAGCCGGAAAGGCGGATCCGATGCAGACGACCGACTCCTTGCGCGTGGCGATCATCATCGGCAGCACGCGGGCGCAGCGATTCGGCCCGACGGTGGCCGAGTGGTTCCACGACCACGCGATCAAGCACGGTGGGCTCGACCTGGACCTGATCGACCTCGCGGAGACCGGGCTGCCCGACGTCCTGGGCCACCCCGACGACGCCGTCGACTCCTTGGCGCCGCGCCTCGCCCAGGCCGATGCGTTCGTCTTCGTCTCGCCCGAGTACAACCGCGGCTATCCCGCCTCGCTCAAGAACGCTATCGATTCCTACGTCGACGAGTGGAAGGCGAAGCCGGTCGCCATCGTCTCCTACGGCGGCGTCTCAGGTGGCTTGCGGGGTGCCGAACAGCTGCGCCAGGTGTTGGGAGAGCTGCACGCCGTCACCATCCGCGACACGGTGAGCTTCCACTCGTGCTGGAACAAGTTCGACGACAACGGCCAGCCGCTGGACATCGACGGTGCAGGTGCCGCCGCGACGGCGCTGCTCAACCAGCTCACCTGGTGGGCCCGCGCGCTGCGCGCCGCCCGCATCGCCCAGCCGTACCCGTTCTGAGCCCGGAAGGAGGCACCGATGTTGAAACGACCGGCGACAGCCCTGGCCCTGCTGGCCTTCTCCAGCCTGATCACCTCGCTGGACTTCACGATCATCTAC
The DNA here is from genome assembly GCF_040654735.1 of Saccharopolyspora sp. NPDC050642. NCBI lineage: Bacteria > Bacillati > Actinomycetota > Actinomycetes > Pseudonocardiales > Pseudonocardiaceae > Saccharopolyspora > Saccharopolyspora sp. NPDC050642. The sequence continues at coordinate 53,321 of NZ_JBFAIN010000032.1, forward strand.
GTCGCCCTACCCGATATCGCCCGCGACGTGGGCTTCTCCGCCCACTCCATGCAGTGGGTGGTCAGCGCGTACGCCATCTTCTTCGGTGGCCTGCTGCTGCTGGGCGGACGGTCCGCTGACCTGCTCGGCAGGCGGCGGATGTTCGTGCTCGGGATGGTGCTGTTCGGCGCCGCGTCGCTGCTGGGCGGATTCGCCGCCACCACGACCGCCCTGATCGCGGCGAGGGCGATCCAGGGGATCGGCGCGGCAGTGCTGTTCCCCGCGACGTTGTCACTGGTCAACACCATGTTCGAGGAGGGGAAGCAGCGGATCCGAGCGCTCGCGGTGTGGGCGGGGGCCGGTGCCGGCGGACTCAGCCTCGGGGCGCTGCTCGGCGGGGTGCTGGCCAGTGCGTTCGGGTGGCAGGCGGTGTTCTTGGTCAACGTTCCACTCGTGATCGCCGGAACGGCGGCGGCGTTCCTGGTGCTGCGCGCGGACGGTCCTCGCGACCGTGGGCGCTTCGACGTGCCCGGCGCGCTCACCGGAACCGTGGGCACCACCCTGCTGGTGTTCACCGTGGCGCAGGGGCCGGAAACCGGGTGGACCTCGGCACCTGTCCTGGGCGGTGGCGTGCTGGCGGTCGTGCTGCTGGCCGCGTTCCTGGTCATCGAGGCACGCAGTTCCGGCCCGCTCATGCCGTTGCGGCTGGCACGCAAACTGGCCCCGGTGCTCGCCGTCATCTTCGTTTTCGGCGCGACCATGCAGAACGTCGTCTACTTCCTCACGCTGTTCCTGCAGAACGTGTGGCGGTACAGCGCACTCGTCACCGGACTGGTCTTCCTGAGCCTTTCGGCGGTCATCGCGGTCGCGAACTTCATCGCTGAGCGGCTCATCGTCCGGATCGGAATCCGCACCACCCTGATCAGCGGTCTGCTGCTCGGCGCGGTGGGCGGTGCGCTCCTGGCCGCGGGGATGGTCACCGATGGCTCCTACTGGACGATCCTGACCGGGATCCTGGTCTACGGCGCGGGGATGGGCACCGTGTTCCCGACGGTGTTCGCCGCCGCTGGAACCGGTGTCGCCGAGCAGGAGCAGGGCAGCGCCGGTGGGCTGGCCAACACCTCCATGCAGGTCGGCACCGGCGTGGGGCTGGCGGTGCTCGTCGGTATCGCGAACGCCGGTTCGGCCGGGCTGGACGGTGACGCATTGCGGATCGCGACTGCGGAAGGTCTGCGCACCACGGTCGTCGTCGCGGCCGCGCTCACCCTCCTCGGTCTGCTCGCCGCGGTGCTCCTGCCCAGCCGTCGAACGGTCAACGCGGACAACGACACCACAGCAGCCGAACCGGTCGCGGCTGCCTGAACACCCCCTAGTCGGGAGAGAAGGCGAGGAGAGCATGAGCACACCGACACATCCGTCCTACCGGTGGAGCGGTGAGGACCTGGACTTGGACGCCTACCTGGCCCGGATCGGCTTCGAGGGTGACCGCGCGCCGACGGTGGCGACGCTGCGCAGGCTGGTCTACCTGCACACCACGACGATCCCGTTCGAGAACCTGGAGATCGTCCTCGGCCGGCCGGTGCTGCTGGACGTGAAGTCGTTGCAGGACAAGATGGTTCGGCAGCGTCGGGGCGGATACTGCTACGAGAACAGCGCGTTGTTCGCGGCCGTGCTGGAAAGGCTCGGCTTCGGTGTCATCGGCCTGGGCGGGCGGATCTTCATCGGCCCGGACAACGGGCCGCTGCCCGCCACGCACGCGGTGCTGCGCGTGACCACCGCCGAGGACGATCGAGCCTGGCTCTGCGACGTCGGCTTCGGCTCGGGCCCGATGGAACCGATCGAGCTGACCCCGAGCGATGGCGAACTCACCATCGGCGGATGGCGGTTCCGGCTCGAACTCGGCGCGGACGAACTCGGCGCGCAGGTGGGGGCGCTGCACCACTTCTCCCGCAACGGCTGGCTGAACCGGCGCACGTTCACGATGACCCCGCAGTACCGGATCGACTACGAGGTCGGCAGCCACTACGTGTCGACGTCCTCCCATTCGCCGTTCACCACGCGACCCATCGCCCAGAAATTCCACCCGGAGGTCCACCACCTGCTCGACGGCGTCACCTTGAACACCCAGTATCCGGACGGAACCGGTGAAACCCGCGACGTGGACCGAGCCGACCTGCCGGAGATCCTGTCCGAGACCTTCGACATCGACCTTGACGATGCGGACGCGACGCAGCTCGTCGAGCAGCCGTGGCCAGCGGACCAGCGCCCTTGACCCGGTGCCGCCGGGCCGGGCGCGCCGGCACTCCCGCCCGGAGGTCGGGCCCGTGAGCGGTTCGGGGTGCTATAGCGCCCCGAACCGCTCACGGTCCGATGTGGACGTGGGCGGACCAGTAGGCGGGGTTTTCCGGTTCGCGGGCGCGGAGTTGACGGACGGCGTTGTGCAGGGCGTAGGTCACGTGATCGGTGTCGTAGTCCTGTGCGGCTCGCTATCCGGACGCGGCTACTTCAGCCGAGCCCGTGCCCTGCGTCGGGTCGTGATCACCGCAGCCATCGATGCCAAGGACACCACAGCGAACAGGCAGATCGCTGGATTCACGAAGGTGGGCACCGATTCGTACCCGCTACAACTGGTGTCGCTCAGCGGCCAGTCCATGATCGGGTGATTGCCCATGAGGTCATCGTCGATGGTGCACGGGTCGGTGGGGTCCTTCCTCAAGGAGCCCTTCATCGAAGTAATCCCGTAGCCGACTGTGGCTAGGAAGGCGAGCGCGCAGCCGGCGCCGAGCCGCCCCCAAAGTTCAGGCCGGCGCCAGGCGTCACGGGGATCCCGGGCGGTGGTGACGACGACGCTGATGACGTAGCCCGCAGCGATGAGAAACAGCAGCCACCAGGTGAGCCCGATGATGAGGACGATCCAGAAAGCGACTGCCCAAACCACTTCCATGCTCAGCAAGCTACTCCATGTGCCCCGAGGCAGTCTCGAGCAAGGCCGGATCGTTCCCAGTGGCGCCGCGACGCGCTAGGCCCCTGAACGCTGGGCCCGCCGTCCCGGTGCGGTCGTTCGCGCATCTCCCTCAGCCGGGTCACGAAACGCCTGCTCAGCAAGGACAACCGCAGCGTGGTCACGCTGGCGCTCACCGCCGAAGGCAGAAGGCTCGTCCACCAGGTGCTGGCGTGGCGACGCACAGTCCTGACCCGGTTGCTCCAGAAGCTCGACCCCGACGAAGTCGCCACGGCGACCAACACGCTCGCGCCGAATTACGAGTTCCGCAGAGGCAGCAAGGACTGGACCGAAGCGTTCGAACCGAGCGAGCTGCGCGAATGGCAGTCCCAGCTGCAACGGGGGCGCGCGGCCGTCCATCTGCTGTGCGCTCAAGAGACCCGCGCTCAAGCGGATGCCTTCGTCAAGGCGTGCTGGCGTGCCAAGAACATTGACCAGGAAGACCTGGTCCGAGAGCTGCGTGCGTTCACCGCATCGCTCCGGAAGGAGATCGGCAGCAAGTAGCTTTCGTCGGGCAAGTCGCCTCGACTTCGTACCGACCTCCCATCGCTCCCAGGGGCGGGTGAGTTCAGATCACGGTCCCCGGCTACCGGGGAGGGCGCCGCCGGAATCGTGCGTTTCGCGTGTTCGGCGTCGGAGAGTTGTTCCAGGCGCAGTAGCCAGGTCTCGAAGGCGTGTTCGTCGGGGAAGCCTGAGGCGTAGGAGCCGGGTAGGGTCTCACACCGCATGACATGTCGATCTTTTTTAACCTGCGGTTTCTCCTCTGTCTCACAGTGATTGCGGCCGTGATCAGTCTCAAACTCGTGGCACTTCTTCGCCCCGGCGCAGCCGGTCGCGTCCGACTAGCCGCGCCGGTCTCACAGGGTTCAGGCAGCGTTGCGTGCTGATCTAAGGTGCCGCCATGACGCTCAAGCTCCGGCCGCTCGCACTCGACGACGTCACTGCCGTCCACGTCTGGGCCTGCTTGCCGGAATCGTGCCGCTATCAGGCGTGGGGCCCCAACACTTACGAGCAGACGCAGGCGTATGTGCGGGCCGCGGTGGCGGCACCCCCAGACCGGCTGGTTTTCGCGGTGCTCGTCGATGGCGACATTGTGGGCAGCGCCGAGCTGAAGCTGCGCGGCCCGAGCACCGGCGAGATCGCATACGCGGTGCATCCACGGCTATGGGGGCAAGGCATAGCTACGGCTGCGGCGCGGGAACTGCTGCGTATCGGCTTCAGCGAGCATGGGCTCCACCGCATATCCGGCACGTGCGACCCGCGCAACCTCGCCTCGGCGGCGGTGTTGCGCAAGATCGGCATGCGATACGAGGGCCGGATGCGCGGCACCGCGTACATTCGCGATGGCTGGCGCGACTCGGATCTGTACGCGATCCTCGCCGACGACTGATGGATCAACACGGTTCCGAGATCGACGAGGCACACGCCTGGGCCGGCATGTGCTCGGCCGCGAAGTACAGGGTCGCGCCGTCGGTGTAGCCGCAGCCGACGCGGACCCACAGGTGCGGGTTGACCTGGAACGCCGCGCCAAGTTTGTCCACAACGGACACTCTCGCGCCCTCGAATCCTTGTACGCACTCTGCCCTGGCCCAACGGGGCCTGCTCGACCGCGACGCGTTGCGCGCCTGCCTGGCCGCGCCACAACCGGACACGGTCATGCGCCAGACGCTGGAAGTCCTGATCAACTGCGAGACCTGGCTGCGTGCCGCACTCCAGCCCACCACTCCCAGGAGGCCCGATGCCACTGCGACTGCACCCTGACGTGGCGACCACCGACACCGACGACGGCACCGTCCTGCTGCACCAGCGCACCGGACGCTACTGGCAACTCAACACCACCGGCAGCACAATGCTCCGCCACCTGCTCGACGGCCACACCCCCGAGGCCATCGCCGCCGATCTCACCGACCGCTACGACATCGATCAACGCCAGGCCGAACGCGATGTCACCGCCGTCCTCGACCAGCTCCGCACCGCGCAACTGGTGGTGAACCCATGAGCGTGCCCGTCGCCCTCGGCCAACGGCTCAAACTCCCGCTGCACCGCCGCATCCTGCCGCTACTGGCCGTCGCTCTCGCCCGGCCGCTCGCGAGAACCACACCTGCCCGACTTCGTCGCGTGCTGGAGTTCGCCCGCCGAGGCGCGTCTCCGGCCACGGCCGAACAAGCACTGACCGCTCGAAACCACGTGGTAGCGGTCAGCCTGCGCTGCGCCGGACAGGGCTGCCTGCAACGCTCCATCGCCACCGCCCTGCTCTGCCGCACCCGAGGCACCTGGCCCACCTGGTGCACCGGCGTACGAACCCACCCCTTCGCCGCCCACGCCTGGATCGAAGCCGACGGCCAGCTCATCGGCGAGCCCTACCCGGAAGGCCACTACAAACCCATGCTCACCATCTGAGCTGGTCGGCGTCACCGGGTGGGTGGCGAACTTCCACAGCGTCGAAGCACCACTCCGCGACGGGGTTGGCGTGGTGGGGCCAGCCGCGTGACTCGGTGAGCGCCATCAGTTCGGTCATGCCGTAGGTGAGGCCGCGGTAGGTCTGCGGGATCGGCGCCAGGTCGAGCCCGCCGTAGGCCCGACCCCCGGCCAGCTCGGCGCGCAGCCAGTCCGGGGCCGGAGCGACGGTGCCCGCGCACTGGCGCTAAAGGTGCATCGGCATCCACCAGTGGCTTTGCTGAACCCATTGGTTGAGCTGGTACTACCGGAACGCGTTCTGCTCGGACGGGTCGTTGCTCGCCTCTTCGGCCGGGGTCCTCGTAGTACTCGCCGAAAAACGGGCGAACATTACCCCAGCGACTGCCGACTGAAGCTGCTTCTCGCTAGGTGCAGACCGCGTACTCGCCTCCGAACGGCCTGCTGTCAGAGCTGCTGCCGCCAGGACGGATTCTCCAAGCGAGATTTCCGTTGGCGTCGAAGAAATCCACGTAGACGGGCAGGTTGTTGCGGTAAGAGTTGACGTGATCACGCAGCCCGTAGACGAGCAGGGTCCAACAGCCGACTCCGGTTCGCTCGGTCACGAACCTCATGTCGTTGAATCCGGTGTTGTAGTACAGACACAGGCCATTGGGCCGGCAGGCCTCAGCGGCCGAGGCCTGCGGTGCGGCCACGGCGCCAGTGGCCGCCAGCGTCACCGCGGCAGCGACGGCGACCCCGCCTCGCCCTACCCGTCGAATGAATCTCATCAGCATTTCCCTCGCGTCCAATTGGTGCCCGGCCCGTTCCTGGCCCCTCCCGCACAAACGCCCGGATCGAAAACGTCGTTGTCCCAGAGCGAGCACATCACCCAGACGGCGGTCTCCGGCCTTCACGTCGTAGAGCTGCCGCAAGGCGTACAGGTTCAGATGTCCGTCCTCGAGGTCGGGCCATGAGCAACCGTGCCAGCGCTGCGGTGCACGACACCCGTCGCAAAACGCAGTTCAGCGGTCGTGCTGTGGAGCGAGGCACGTTTGGCACAGTCAAGCCTGGCTCGACGTGCGGGCAGGGAGTGGATGCTGCTGGTCGCCGGGATCAAGCCCCAACACGGTGGCCTCGGTTTTATCAACCAGCAGCCGAGGGCCGTGCCGTGGCGAAACGGTGCAGGACTGGTCGAGACTTGTCGCATGCGCCTGCTGCTGATCGCCGACACGCACCTCCCCAAGCGCGCCAAGACCCTGCCGGACGAGGTTTGGGACGCAATTGCGGCTGCCGACGTAGTGATCCACGCAGGCGACTGGGTCGAGGTCGCACTGCTGGACGAGCTGGCGGCGCGCACCTCCCGGCTAATCGGGGTGTACGGCAACAACGACGGCCCGGAGCTGCGGAAGCGCCTGCCCGAGATCGCCCGGGAAGAACTGGGCGGAGTCCGGCTCGCAGTGATCCACGAAACCGGGCCGGCCAAGGGCCGCGAGGCCAGGTGCGACCGGCAGTTCCCCGACACCGACGTGCTCGTGTTCGGCCACAGCCACATCCCGTGGGACACCACGACGCCCGGCGGCCTCCGCTTGCTCAACCCGGGCTCACCCACCGACCGCCGCAGCCAACCTCACTGCACGTACCAAACGGCCGAAATCTCCGACGGCCGCCTCCACGACGTCGAACTCCACCGCCTTTCGCCCCGAACCACGACCCGCCAGTAGCGCCGGGCGCACGCCCTTCCCGGTAAAGGCCAGATCCACATCTCCGCGTGATCAGCGCAAGCGTCCAGCGCACACCGAAACCACCCACGCAGGCGAACAGCGGCGCCTCCCACCCCATTTCAAACCCGCGAAACCGATCCTTCCGAAATCCTCCCAAAAATGCCGAAAAATCGAGACGGCACCCATCGGGACGATCACTCGAGATCCACACCGGGACACGGAAACGCCCGCTGACCTGCACTTTTGTGCCGATCAGCGGGCTCTCTTCACGGTCGGGCTGACAGGATTTGAACTGCGACCCCTTGACCCCCAGAAATGTCCACAAGAGACAGTGACCAGCGGAGGTGTGGCGCGGTGGATTCGTCTCGATTGCCCACCTCGGCAGTGGCTGCGCAAACTGCTCAACCGCTACCCACAGACCCGCCTCGTGGTCACCTCCCGTCCAGCCGCCGCCGGAACACGATGGCATGAAGCGCTCACGGCCCCACGGAACCACGTTGTCCTGTATGTCTGCGGTCACACTCGTTGGAAGCAACCAGCCACGGGGTCGCACGTCTATGTCATCGAAAGAAGGTTGCAGACCGGATCTTTTAAGGACAGTGAAATGAACCTGCGCACCATCGGGACCACCCTGACCGCCGCCGCGGCCCTCGCACTTTCACTCAGCGCATGCGGCTCGGCCCAGCAGACGCCGCCGGCCCCGCAGCTGGGCAGTGCGCAGGGTGGCACCTACGCCGGCTCGAACTCGCAGGGCGACGAAAGCCCTGACGACCAGGGGCCCTGCGAAATCGACAACATGAATCCGTCTTTCGAGCTCTCTTCGACCGGCCACGTGAACGCCCACCTGAAGGTCACGAACGCCGGCGAGGCTAGCTGCACCCTGACCGACGACTTCCCGGACGTCACGTTCATGGACCGGGAAGGGAACCCGTCCGACGGTCTCCAGATCAACCACGGCCAGCCGGGCACGGGCGGCCCGGTCATCCTCGAGCCCGGCCAGTCGGCCGCTGCGGACGTCGAGTGGCCGGCTGACCAGGGCGGTCCCGACGGGCCGGCCTGCAACCGGGTCTGGGCCGTGATCCTGAAGATGAACGACGGCGAGCCGAAGACCATTGAGCCCACCAACGGCGGAGTCTTCGACCTGTGCGGCGGCGAGGCCACGATCAGCAGCTGGCAGGAGGCCTGACCCGCAAAGCCCCGCGGAGCAACGCATCCTCGGGACCGGGCAGTCGTGGGCCGCGAGAAGCCCAGGATTGGCGGCGAAGTCCTCATCGGCACCGGCAGGGCGAAGGCGAAGCCCTCGCCCTGCACTGGAACGACGTCCACCTCGACGACCGGTCCGCCAGACACTGTCCAATGTAAACAACGCGACACCCGTGTTCACCACACCCAAAACCAAAACCAGCCTCGAATGGATCGGACGCTCATCCCGGGTCACCGCCGCTCTGCAGCGACAAGCCACCCGCCAACCCTGCCCTTGCCGATAACCTCATCCGCCCTGGTCCGAGGCGGTGTCCGGGTAGGTCGACCATAGTCGCTCGAGCGGACGCTTTCGCCGCTGTCGAGCACCACGGCATGGTGATCGACTGTGCTGCTGAGACTGGCGTACCTGGGTGTGACGAACACGTTCGCCATGCTGCGCCTGCGACCGATGAGTGACCGGGACAAGGACGTGGAGATCCTGGCCCTGCGCCATCAGATTGCGGTGCTGGAACGCCAACTCGGCAAGAACAGGGTGCCGGTTCACTCCGAGCGATCGAGCGTTCCTGGCGGCACTGCTGCACCGGCTGCCGCTGGAGGTGTTGCATCGGCTTCGGCTGCTGGTGCGTCCGGACACGGTGCTGCGCTGGCACCGCGACCTGGTCGCACGCCGCCACGCGACCATCTCCAAACCGAAGCGCCCAGGACGACCGCGCACCGTCCGCTCCATCCGAGCTTTGGCGCTGCGCCTTGCCAAGGAGAACCCCAGCTGGGGAGATCGCCGTCTCCACGGGGAACTACTCGTCCTGGGAGTGAAATTGGCCGCGTCCACCGTCCGGGAAATCTTGCAGGCCGCCGGTGTCGACCGGCACCCGAACGGAACTCCAGCACATGGGCGGACTTCCTGCGCTCCCAGGCCCATGCCTTGCTGTCGTGCGACTTCTTCGAGACAGTCACTCTGTCCGGGGCACGAATCTACGTGCTGGCGGTGATCGAGCACGCCAGTCGCCGGATCCGGATCCTGGGCGCGACCGCCCACCCGACCGCCTCCTGGGCAGCGCAAGCCGCGAAGAACCTCGTCATGGACCTCGAGGACGCTGGCAGCTGGGCAAGGTTCCTGATCCGGGATTGGGACGGCAAATTCCCCGCCCTGTTCGATACCGTCCTGACAGAGACGGGGATCAAGGTCGTGCTCAGCGGCGTCCAGATGCCGCGAATGAACTCAATCATGGAAAGGTGGGGGCAGACCTGCCGCCGCGAACTCCTCGACCGGACCTTGATCTGGAATCAGCGACATCTGCTCCGTGCCCTGCGCGAGTTCGAACAGTTCTACAACTCCCACCGGCCTCACCAAGGCATCGCGAACGCCCGCCCGCTACGTCCCTTGCCCGTGCCAGTCACCGATCCGGAACAGCTCGAGGCCATCGACATACGTCGACGCGATCGACTGGGTGGCATCCTTCATGAGTACCAGCGCGCAGCATGACCTGCGTGGATGCGGTTTTCGGCAAGGGCAACGCTGGCCCGCGAGGTGATGGACGACGAAGAACGCGACCGGCTGGTCGCCAACATCGTCGGCCATCTGCTCAAAGGGTCACCGAGCCGGTGCTGGAGCGCGCCTTCGAGTACTGGCGCAAGGTGGACGAGGACCTGGGCCAGCGGGCCGAGGAGGGCGTCCGCTCCAGGCAGTCCTGATCGGGCGGATCACGCCGTGCAGACGAGGGGCCCGCCTCCGCCAGGCGGCCGGGCCCCTCCTAACATCCGCGAGCCGAATCCTCGTAGAGAGCGGTGGTTTCGTCGTGAACCTGCTCAATTCGCACCACAGTGCGCCAGTTCGGGTGCTGGAGCGGGCCTCGCTAACCGGAGCGGATGTCCCGAAGCTCCTCGCCGAGATGCTGGAGTGTCAGGACACCGGGATCACCGTTGTCGACCTGGAGACGCTGCAGCAGCGGCTGTCCGAAAGGCACGGCGGCGAGACCGAGCGGGCGGGCAAGATCGTCGCGGAGAGCTGCGCGGTTACCTCGCCGCGCAGCTCTCCGCGGAGGTGACCCCGCCCGTGACCGCGCTGCGTGAGCGCGCCGCCGAGGTCGTCGACGCCGAGCTGCTGCACTTGGAAGCCCGGTTGCCCGAGCTCGACGGCACCGTGCAGGGCGAGCTCGCCCGCACGGTGCGCCGCGTCGTCTACAAGCTCCTGCACACCCCGACCGTGCGGGTCAAGCAGCTGGCGTCGGTGCCTGGCAGGGCTGGCTACGCCGATGCGCTCCGAGATCTCTTCGAAGGCCGGGTCAGATAGATTTTGGCGGCCTGTCGGTGGCCGTGGTTAGCATCGCGCTGGGCAGCCAGGATTCTCTTTCAAGGGGTAGCGATGTTGCGTGCTGTGTTCGTACGAACCCTGAAGGCGGGCGTGACGTATGAGCAGTTCATGGAAGCTTGGGTTCCGGGGGATGTGGACGACTACCCCGCGAAGGTCAGCGTCTCACGCAATGCCGCCGACGACCGGCAGGTGATCACGATCCTTGAGCTGGACATGTCCGTCGCCGAATTCGAAGACAAGCGCACGGCGCTAACTCGTCCGGACGCACTGGAGCGACTCGCCGAGATCGTGGATACGACCGAGTTGGCGGGACTGTACGAGGATGTGTTCGACAACAAGGATCTGTGAGGTCCCCGGCGGTCGGGCTGTGAGCTCGCCGGACAACAGAAATCCACAATGGACCTGGTTGTCCGCAGTACCCAGGAACTCAATTGAGGTTCGACTGATTAGCACACCGACCGTTGTGCAGTCGGGCCGCGCTGGACGGTCGGCACTGGGTTGACCGTCCACAAGCGTCGGCGCGGCGAACCGCGCGGTGCCGGCCGGATCGATCGCGCACGGGATGCCGCAGAACCTCACCGCCATGCCACCCAATCCTTCACCTCGAAGCTATCGCCTACGCGCCGCACTTCGGCGGCGCCCGGCCCGGGGAAATGCGTGGGGAACAGCAGGGCGCCCCGGTCGGCCGCCTCCCCCAGCACCCGGCGACGGCTCTCCCGTGCGCGGGGCTCGTCCTCGTCGAAGCCGGGGCAGTCGTCCGGCTCCACGATCTGCAGCGGGCTGTGCAGCAGATCTCCGGCGAACACCGCCCGATCCGCGCCCGACCGCAGCCATACGACGGAGGAACCCGGTGTGTGGCCGGAGGCCGGCTCGATGCGGAGCTGGGCGTCAACGTCGTAGTGGTCGCCCGCCCACAGCACGGTCTGCCCGGCCCGGTGCACGGGGCGACGCTGTCCTCGAAGACGTTGGCCATCTGGAGGCCGGCGCGGTCCAGGTCGCTGGTGGTCACGTACTCGTCTGGCTGACAACAAGACGGCCGTTGAATGGCTCGCGGCCATCTCGCCGCGGGCGATGTGGTGCTCGTCAAGGCCTCCCGCGCGGCGCGCCTCGACGAGATCGCCGCTGCGCTCACGTAACCCGGCAGCTTGGGGCGGCATATCGTCCGCGTATCGAAAATCGCATACGTGCTGACAACACGGCGCTGTCTTGACTTGAGACATGGCCTCCAGCGAATTGGGTTTGATCTACAGCGAAGCGACCACGGACCGTCGCGCCCGAACGATGGTCGAGCCATCTCCCTCGTCCATCCCGACGACAGGACTCGCGGTCTTCGGATGCGGCCAGGACGAAGCCACCTTGTTCCAGGAGATAGGGGCACGCCTCGGATTGTCGCCCACCATCACCGAGGCCGCCGCCTGCGAGACCAACGCTGAACTGGCACGTGGCAACCGATGCATCAGCGTGGACCACAAGACTCAGATCACCAATCCCACGCTTCTGGCGCTCAGCAAGGCCGGTGTGGAATACATCTCCACCAGAAGCATCGGCTACAACCACATCGACCTGGAGTACGCCGAGCGCGTCGGCATCTCGGTGGGCAACGTCGCCTACTCACCGGACAGCGTGGCCGACTACACGTTGATGTTGATGCTGATGGCCTTGCGCCACGCGAAATCCACCATCCGCCGCACCGACGCTCATGACTATCGGCTGAGCGACACTCACGGCAAGGAGCTGCGGGACCTGACCGTCGGGGTGATCGGAACAGGCCGCATCGGCACAGCGGTTATCGACCGGCTGAGAGGCTTCGGCTGCCGCGTGCTGGCCAACGACAGCCGGCATCAAGCCTCGGTCGACTACGTACCGCTCGATGAACTGATCGAGCAGAGCGACATTGTCACGCTCCATACCCCGCTCACCGCGGACACCCATCATCTCCTCGATCGTCATCGCATCGAGCGGATGAAGCCCGGCGCGTACGTCGTCAACACAGGGCGCGGCCCGCTGCTCGATACCCAGGCTCTCCTGTCGGCGTTGGAGAGCGGCAGGTTGGGCGGTGCGGCGCTGGATGTCCTCGAAGGCGAGGAAGGCATCTTCTACGCCGACTGCCGAAACAGGCATATCGAGAACGAGGCCTTGGTGCGGCTGCAGCGCCTGCCGAATGTGCTGATCAGTCCGCACTCCGCCTATTACACGGACCACGCCCTGAAAGACACCGTCGAGAACAGTCTCATCAACTGCCTGAACTTTGAGAGTGGGAGAACAGCATGAGCAGATTGAAGGTCGGAATCATCTTTGGTGGCGCGTCCGAAGAGCATCCCGTCTCCGTCAAATCGGCGCAAGAGGTCGCCAGGAACCTCGACACCGAGAAGTACGAACCGCTCTGGATCGGCATCACCACGGGCGGCGATTGGAAGCTCTGTGACGGCCCTGGCGCGGATTGGGAGAATGGCAGCGCTCGTCCAGCCATGCTGTCACCCGCCCGAAGTGTGCACGGCCTGCTGGTCATGGGGCAGGAGGGCTATGAGGCGAGACGCCTCGACGTCGTCTTTCCCGTGCTTCACGGCAAGCTCGGCGAGGACGGCGCGATCCAGGGCTTGTTGGACCTCTCCGGCATCCCCTACGTCGGCTGCGACGTCCAGGGCTCGGCCGTGTGCATGGACAAGTCCCTGGCTTACACCGTCGCCAAGAGCGCAGGAATCGCCACGCCGAACTTCTGGGTCGTCGCGGAGAACGAGAAGGTCGACCCCGACCGTCTCCCCTATCCCGTCTTCGTGAAGCCGGCTCGATCAGGTTCATCGTTCGGCGTCAGCAAAGTCACCGACAAAGACGAGTTGCCGAGCGCGCTGAGCGCAGCGCGACAGTACGACTCGAGGGTTCTGATCGAGGAGGCGGTGGCCGGCGGCGAGATCGGCTGCGCGGTCCTCGAAGAACTGTTCGGCCTGATCGTGGGCGAGGTGGACCGCGTTGACCTCTCGCACGGATTCTTCAGAATCCACCAGGAGGACTCACCCGAGACCGGATCGGAGAACTCGACCTTCATCGTTCCCGCCGACATCTCCGACGAATCGCGCCAGCTCGTCCAAGAGACCGCCAAGACCATCTACCGCACCCTGGGCTGCAAGGGACTTGCCCGCGTCGACATGTTCCTCACCGACGACGGGCGGGTGGTCCTCAACGAGGTCAACACCATGCCCGGCATGACGTCTTACAGCCGCTACCCGCGGATGATGGCCGCCGCAGGGGTGCCGCTGTCCGATCTGATCGACCGGCTCATCTCGATGACACTGCACGGGAAGAAGCGATGAACGACGACTTCGTCTACGTTGACGATTGGGTGCCGGGCGTCCGCTGGGATGCCAAGTACGCCACCTGGGACAACTTCACCGGCAAACCCGTAGACGGCTATCTCGCGAATCGCATCGTCGGCACCCGGTCCCTGTGCGCGGCCCTGGAGCAAGCACGCGAGAAGGCAGCCTCCCTCGGCTTCGGGCTGCTCCTCTGGGACGGGTATCGCCCCCAACGCGCCGTCGACTGCTTCCTACGCTGGTCGGAACAGCCCGAGGATGGCCGGACCAAACTGCGGCACTACCCGAACATCGACCGGCCCCAGATGTTCAAGAACGGATATGTGGCCGCGAAGTCGGGCCACAGCAGGGGCAGCGCCGTCGACCTGACCCTCTATCACCTTGCCACCGGTGAGCTTGCTCCCATGGGTGGCGGCCACGACCTCATGGACCCGATCTCACGTCATCGAGCCCGAGGAATCACGCCAACCGAGGCCCAAAACCGTGAGCATCTCCGTTCCATCATGGAGGACTGCGGATTCGATCGGTACGACTGCGAATGGTGGCACTACACGCTGAGGAACGAGCCCCATCCTGATGTCTACTTCGACTTTCCCATCACGTGATCGGAGTCTCCATTGCATCTCGCAGTGGGGACATTTGGAACGCAACGACGAGGTCGTCATGCGGCGCACCGACCTATCGGGGCTGGAGGTCTTCTTGGGTGGCACCGATCCATCGCGACTGCACGACTGGGGCTCCGACGGATACCGCTCAAGCGAGGAATACCTGTTCTGGTCCCGCAAGGTCTGCGGTCTGGCGTGCCTACAGTCGCTGCTCCAGGGATGGACCGACATCCGGCTGCCGATGGGCGAACTCCTCGCGCTGGCCCTAGACTGGGGCTGCTACGTGGTGGAGCCCTCCGGCAAGGTCCAAGGACTCATCTACCGGCCGTTCATGGCCTGGGTCAGCTCACAGTTCGGATTTCACTGCGAACTGGTCGAGCACACGCCCATTCACGTATCCAGCCGAGAGGTGCGACCCGGACAGGTCATGATCGCGTCAGTATCACCTGAGATTCGCGACCCAAACACCCACGAGCCCCAACGTGGAGGCCACCTCGTGCTGGTCTATGCGGTCGATGACGGTGTAGTGCGGTTCCACAATCCGTCGGGATACTCCCACAATTCAGACTCCGCATCGCTACCCATGCATGTATTCGAGCGATTTCACGCGAACCGAGGAATCTTGATCAGGGGGACATCGTGATGCCAGGCGAGCCGCCACCGCGCGTCGTTGTCGCTGGTGGCCATTCGGCAGGGCACATCGAGCCCGCGATGAACTTCGCCGACGCGCTGCGCCGTCTGGAGCCCACTGCCGAGATCATCGCTCTCGGCAGTGTCCGCGGACTGGACACGACGCTCATCCCCGCTCGCGGCTACCCGCTCGAACTCATCCCGCCGGTGCCGCTGTCGCGCAAACTGAGCAGCGACCTGTTGCAGACGCCGACCAGGCTCCGCGACTCGGTCCGGGTAGCCAGTGCAGTGCTCGACCGTGTGCGAGCCGAGGTCGTGGTGGGCTTCGGCGGTTACGTAGCCATGCCGGCCTATCTCGCCGCCCGACGACGTGGCCTGCCGATCGTCGTCCACGAGGCGAACGCGCGGCCCGGAGTGGCCAACCGAGTGGCGGCTCGGATGACGAGGCATGTGTTCACCGCTGCGCCAGGTGTTCGTCTCGCCCATGCCACCGCGATCGGCATCCCGCTGCGGCCCGCGATCGCCGGGCTCGACCGGGCCTCGCTGCGCGACGCGGCTCGGCAACGGTTCGGGCTGCGCCGCGATGGGCCGGTAGTGCTGGTCACCGGCGGTTCGCAGGGTGCGGGAGCGATCAACACCGCAGTGTCCGGCGCCGCGGCGGCGTTACGGGCGGCCAGCGTGCAGGTCCTGCATATCACCGGGCCGCGGCACACGGTCGACGTGCCCTACGGCCGCCCCGCCGACCCGCCCTACGTCGCCGTCCCCTACGTCGACGAAATGCAGTACGCCTACGCCGCGGCCGACTTCGTGATCTGCCGCTCCGGGGCGATGACGTGCGCCGAACTGGCCGCCGTCGGATTGCCTGCCGCGTATGTCCCGTTGCCGCTGCGCGGCGCTGAGCAGCGGTTGAACGCCGAGCCGGTCGTCGCTGCCGGTGGGGCACTGCTCGTCGACAACGCTGACCTTGATCCGACTTGGATCGAAACCACTCTCATCCCGGTGCTCACCGATCCCGAGCGGATCGCGAAGATGTCGGCCCACGCGTCGGCGGCTGGCGCACCGGACGCGGACGTCATCCTGGCCCGGCACGTGCTCACCGCGGTCGCGGAGCAACGAAGTATCGACTCACGAGGCCTGGAGTGAACCATGCGGATACGACCAGCGCGCAGCGCTGACGCCGAAGCCGTCAACGAATCGCTCGGCCAGCTGGGCTATCCCCGGGATGATCGGGCAGCGACAGCCGCTTGGCTCCAGGCCTGGTTCGACGACCCGGCCAGTGCACCTACATCGCCGAAACCGACGACGAGTCACTCGGCGTCATCGCCGTCCACGTCTGCCGTTCTTCGAACGCGAAGGCGCCTGGGCCGAATCACCGCACTGGTCGTCTCCGACCGAGCACGCGGATACGGCGTCGGCTCCCGGCTCGTCGAGGCCGCCGAGTCTTTCGCCGCCAGCCACGGATGCGTTCGGATGGAGGTCACCAGCAATGATCGCCGGCCGGACGCGCACAGGTTCTACGAGCGACGCGGGTACACCGGCCAAGCTGGAATCTCGTCCCGCTTCCTACGTGACCTGCCGAGCTGTCGCGGGTAGTCGTACCGTGACGCAGAGCCCGCCGTCGGCGCGCGGGCTGAGCGAGAGCGTTCCGTCGTGCGCTCGGGTGATGCTCTTGGCGATCGCCAGACCGAGGCCGGCACCTACATGGTCGCTGCGGACGCGTTCGGTGCCGCGCTGGAACGGTTCGGTGAGCGTGGAGACCACGTGCGGGCTGAGCTTGTCGCCGGTGTTCTCGACCGTAAGCACGGCGTCCTCGGGACCGACAGCGGTGCTGACCTGAACGGTGCCGTATTCGGGCAGGTTGTGGACGATCGCGTTGTGCAGGAGGTTCGTGGTCAACTGCAGCAGGAGCGCATGGGACCCGATGGTCGGGGTGATGTCCCCGGAGGTTTCAATGGCGACGCCATGCTTCTCGGCAAGCGGGAGGAGTGTTTCGGTGGCTTCTTCCGCGATGAGCGACAAATCAACGTCATCTCGGGAAAAGGAGCGCTGGTCAGTGCGGCTGAGCAGCAGCAGTGCTTCGGTGAGGTCGATCGCTCGGGCGTTGACGACGCGGAGGCGTTCATCGAGCTCGCTGATTTCCCGGTTCGGATCGTTGCGAGCGACGTCGAGCAGGGTCTGCGTGATCGCAAGTGGAGTACGCAGCTCGTG
Source organism: Saccharopolyspora sp. NPDC050642 (assembly GCF_040654735.1). Taxonomy (NCBI): domain Bacteria; kingdom Bacillati; phylum Actinomycetota; class Actinomycetes; order Pseudonocardiales; family Pseudonocardiaceae; genus Saccharopolyspora; species Saccharopolyspora sp. NPDC050642. Next base: position 70,684 of record NZ_JBFAIN010000032.1, read on the forward strand.
GGAAGCGTTGGCTGCGAAGCGCTGCTGTTCGGCGACATGCGCTTCGAGCCGCGCGAGCATGCCGTCGAAGGCGTCAGCGAGCTCTCGGAACTCGTCCTGGCGCCCCTCCAACTCGATCCGGTGAGAGAGCGAACCCCTCGCAGCCGTGCGCGTAGCATCGGCGAGGCGGGTCAGCGGGGCCAGCATCCGCCCAGCGAGAATCCACCCTCCGGCGAGACCGAACACCAGGAGGAACACAATCGCGCCGGCGGCCGCCGGCGCGAAGTCACGCAGTAGCTCGGTGCCCGAAGGCGCGATCACAATCTCGCCAGCGTCCTGTGCCCTCTCCCGGTAGCCGCCCAGGAACCCCGCAAACGCCCCGAGCAGCACGGCGCCTGCCAGCATGAGGAAGCCGGCATAGCTGAAGGTGAGCTTGAGACGAACGCTCAACCCAGGCGCCCTATCCACATTCGCCTCCCTCTCTCCCGGCGTCCGGTCCCGTGTCGATGCGGTAGCCGACGCCAGGCACCGTGGCGATCAGCCAGGGTTCGCCGAGCCGCTTGCGCAGCGCGGATACCGTGATGCGCACGGCGTTGGTGAACGGGTCGGCATTCTCATCCCAAGCCCGTTCCAGGAGCTCTTCGGCGCTGATGACACCGCCTTCGGCGGCCACGAGGACTTCGAGCACCGCGAACTGCTTCCGGGTGAGCGCGACGTACCGGCCGTCCCGGTAGACCTCGCGGCGGAACGGGTCCAGCCGCAGGCCGGCGAGCTCCCGCACTGGCGGCCTGTTGTGGGCACGCCTGCGGTCGAGGGCTCTGAGACGGAGCACGAGTTCTTGCAGCTCGAACGGCTTGGTGAGGTAGTCATCGGCGCCGAGCTCGAACCCGGAAGCCTTGTCGTCCAGCCGGTCCGCAGCGGTGAGCATCAGGATCGGCATGCCGCTGCCTGAAGCGACGATGCGTTCGGCAACCTCGTCGCCGGAGGGCCCGGGGATGTCGCGGTCGAGGACGGCGATGTCGTAGGCGTTGATACTCAGCATCTCCAGAGCGGTGTCGCCGTCTCCGGCGATGTCGGCCGCGATCGCCTCCAGGCGCAGTCCATCGCGGATGGCCTCGGCCATGTAGGGCTCATCCTCGACAACCAGCACACGCATGCTCTCAATCGTAGGAGCGGGCGGATATCGCCGACGTATCGAAAACGCGTGCAGGCTAGGCTGGCAACACGGTGCCGCCTTGGCTGGCGACATGAGTCATACCGCAGCAGGACGACCACCGACCCCGCAAGGCCGGTTGTCCTCGCAAGGATGTCGACTGCTCACGAGGGCGGGGACTGTGCGGGTGCCGATAAGTCATCCAGCCTGGTCACAACCTTGATCACTGTCTCTGGTCGTACACACCGCTCTTCCCGGTGTCTTCGCGTTGACTGCGGGCGGACGGCATCATGATCTGTCGTGCTGCTGCGACTGGCCTACCTCGCCGCGACCAACACCCTCACCCTCCTGCGCCTACTGCCGATGCGCGACCGCGAGAAAGACACCGAGATCCTCGCCCTACGGCACCAAGCCCGCCCTCCGCGGCCGTACCCGTCCTCGTCGTGCGTCCGCGGGAAGAACTCGAAATCGCCAGGTCCACGATGACCGCCTTGCACAGCTGAAGCCCGACCGTGACCCTGTACCGCTCAAAAAGACGTAGCGCCTTGGTCAGAACAGCTCAGCGAATACTGATGGTCGCCTCCCCGGCCTTCAACCGTTGGAGACGTCACGCCAAAGCCCAACAGGCGGCCGGAAGCCTCTCGGTTCCGGCCCAGGTTCACTCAGCGTAGAAGTAGATCGTCAGCTCGTACGTTTCCGGATTGGGGGCTCGTCGCCAGGACACGTCGAGGACGCGTGCCGTGTTCCCGCTGATTCCCAACGGGCTCGGCGACTCGGCTGGTGTTCGCGGGTCATTTGGAGGATGGTCATGGCCTGTCGGCACAGACCCTGACTCTCTGCCTCGCGTCACAATTCGGGGCTCCGACGTAGCATTGCCGATGCGCGGAACGCACCGGCGATCCATTCGTCCCCACTGGCGACCACCGGTCGATCTGGGCGTGGTTGAGCTGCTGCACGCCGTGGTAGAGGCCGTTGAGGTTGCCCAGGCCCAATCAACGAGCGCATCTCCCAGCACGATGATTCTCATGCGCTCGCCATCGCCAGCGCTGTCAGTCGTCGGCGAGAACCTGTTCCAGCCACATGGTGTGGACCGGACCGTCGCCGAGTTCCGCGTTGCTGGTCAGCCTGCGGTGCAGTGCCACCGTGCTCGCGACGCCTTCGACGTGGAACTCGGCGAGCGCCTGCCGCGCCCTGGCGTAGGCCTGCTGGCGGTCCGTTCCCCAGCAGATGAGCTTCGCAATGAGTGAATCGTAGAAGGGGCTGATCCGGTCCCCTTGCGAAATGCCCGTGTCGACCCGCACCCCCGGGCCACCGGGCAGGTGCAGTGCGGTTATATCGCCAGGAGTCGGGGTGAAGGCGCGCTCCGGGTCTTCGGCGTTGATGCGCAGTTCGATGGCGACACCCCGACACTCGATCGAGTCCTGATCCAGCGCGAGCGGGGCGCCACCGGCGATTCGCAGCTGCTCCGCGACGACGTCCACGCCGGAGATCGCCTCGGTGATCGGGTGCTCGACCTGGACGCGCGCGTTCATCTCGATGAAGTAGAAGTTCTCGTCGCTGTCGACCAGGAACTCCACAGTGCCGGCGTTGCGGTAGCCGACGTGCTCGGCCAATCGCACCGCCGCCGAGGTGATGGCCTGCCGGGTCGTCTCGCGCAGGGCCGGCGCGGGCGCCTCCTCGAGGAGCTTCTGCCGGCGCCGCTGCACCGAGCAGTCCCTTTCGAAGAGGTGCACGACGTTCCGGTGCTCGTCCGCGAGCACCTGCACCTCCACGTGCCGCGCGTTGGGAACCGCGCGCTCGAGGTAGATCGTCGCGTCCCCGAACGCCGAACGCGCCTCTGCTCGGGCTCCGGGCAGCACGTCCAGCAGTTCTTCGGTGTCGCGGACCGGCCGGATCCCCCGGCCTCCCCCGCCCGCGGCGGCTTTGAGCAGCAGCGGGAATCCGATTTCCAGAGCCACCCGCGGTACCTCCGCCGGATCGGTGATCGGGCCGCTGCCGGGCACCACCGGGATGTCGGCGGCCTCAGCGGCGCGCCGCGCAGCCGCCTTGTCGCCCATCTGCTCCAGGACGGCCGGGGGCGGCCCGATGAACACCAGGTCCGCCTCGATGATCGCCCGGGCGAAAGCGGCGCTCTCCGATAGGAATCCGTAGCCCGGGTGCACCGCGTCCACGTCGGTGAACCGCGCCGCCTTGAGCAGCGCATCCGGATCCAGGTAGGACTTCTGCGCGGCTGATCGGCCGATGTGCACCGCATCGTCGGCCATCTGCACCCACCGCGCGTGCTCGTCAGCATCGGAGTAGACCGCCACCGCTTCGATGTCCGCCGCGTGGCACGCGCGGATGATCCGAACGGCGATCTCGCCGCGGTTGGCCACCAGCACTCGCCGCAGCCCGGTCATGGCTCGTCGACCTCGAACATGGTCTGGCCGACGTCCACCTCGTCGCCGTCGTCGAGCAGGATCTTGCTGACGCGGCAGACCCGGTCCGCCTTGACCTCGTTGAAGGTCTTCATCACCTCGATGAGCCCCAGCGTCTGACCCGGCCGCACAACGCTACCGGGTTCGATGAACGGGTTCGCCTCGGGCGACGGGCGCCGGTAGAAGACCCCCGGCATCTGAGCATCCACTGTAGACATAGATTTTCCTCTCGAACAGCACTAAGCGGGTGCGACCGCCGCCCGCGCCTTCTCCAGCCGTGCACGCCGCTCCTGTCGGGCGGCCATCGCCGCCTCGACGTCCACCGGCGTGAAATGCACCCGACCCCCGGTCCTGGTCTGCGCCATGCGGTCCCGGTCCACCGAGATCACCGTCCCGATGGTCGCGTACCCACCTCCGGTGACCGCGTCGTTGAGCAGGACGATCGGCTCGTCCCCGCCGGGAACCTGCACCGAGCCGACCGGGTAACCGAGGTCGACCACGTTGGCCTGATCGCTGCCCGCCCCGAACGGCTGCTCCCGTTCGATGAACTCCAGCGATCCGCCGCGCAGCCGGTAGCCGACCCGGTCGGCGTCCTTGCTCACCTTCCACTCCGTGCCGAGGAACGAATCCAGCGCGTGTTCGGTCAACCGGTAGGCGCACAACCCGACGACGAACCGCAGTTCGGTTGCCGCCGGGAATTCCGGGCGCAGCTCCTCGGGCATCTCGGTACCGACCGCCGGGGCTGGTCCGGCCTCACCGAGCGGCAGCCGGTCGCCGCTGATCAGCGCGCGTCCCTGGAAACCGCCGATGCCGGTGAGCATGTAGGTCGAACGCGAGCCCAGGTACGGAGGCACATCGATGCCACCGCCCACCGCGACGTACGGACGGGCACCGGCGCGGACCTGTTGGACCGCCAGCACGTCACCGGCCGACACCCGCAGCGCCTGCCAGGCGGGAGCGGGTTCCCCGTTGATCGTCACGTCGCTGTCCGCGCCCGTCACCGCGACGCTGCGCGAGTCGGTGAACTCGAGTTCGGGTCCGAGGTACGTCGCTTCCAGGGCGGCAGCACCGTCCGGGTTGCCGACGAGCAAGTTGGCCACCGCGAAGGAGTACTGGTCCACGGCACCCGACGGCGGCATTCCGATGGCGTACTGCCCGTCTCGACCTGTGTCCTGGACGGTCGTGGACAAGCCGCCCGATCGCACGATCACGAAGCTCACCGGTACAGCACCTCCAAGAGCCGCCCGTTCACTGCGTCCGGGTCAGCGAGCAGTTCCGCCGGGACCAGCTCCACGTCGCGGATCCGGTAGCGGAAGCGCCCCGCCGCCACGTCGGAACGGGTGCGGTCGTACTCGTCGCGGTCGATCGCCCGGTACCGCAGGACGTCGCTGGGCCGCGGGAACGCGATGTCGTCGGCGAAATCCGGCAGCCGCTGCGCGAGGTCGAACACTGGAGCGGGAGCTATCCCGAAGAGCTGGTACCCGCCGGCCCCGCGCACCGGGTAGACCACGGCGAAAGCCCCGCCGTAGCCGAAGGCTCGTTCCGGCGTGTCGGTCCGCGGACGCACGTACTTCGGCACCTGGATCTGCCGGTCGCGCGGCACCATCTGGTAGCAGAACGGCAGCCCTGGGACGAAACCGAGCATGGTGACCAGGAACGGTGCCGCCGTGATCGCCTCGATCACGGCCCGGGCGTCCGGGAAACCGTTGATGCGGGCGGCGTACTCGAGGTCGGTGGCGTCCGGATCCTGGTGGCGGTCGCGGAACTTGAGCAGGGTTTCGCGGGTCCACGGGTCGTCGAAGAGCACCGGCACGTCGACGATGCGGGTGCGCACCGCGTGGTCGTCCGGCAGTTCGCCGGCCGTGTGCTCCAATCTGCGCAGTTCTTCGACCAGTTCGGCCGGGTGCAGGCGATCGGGGTTCAACCGCACCAGGTACGAGGCGTTGGACGGGCAGATGTCGATGACGCCGTCGATATTCTCGCGGCGCAGCGCACCGGTGATCGCCATCGCCCTGAGGTTGGCTTCCAAGCTCATCTCACGGTCGAGCTCGACGAAGACGAACTCATCGCCACCGAACTCGTAACGCGCCGGCGGCAGCTGCCTCTCCATCGCGGTCACGGCCCACCCCCTCGCCCCCGAATGCGAGTTGAGAATGCGCCGCGGGACCGCTGCGCGCAGCTTGGTCGTGCGTGCGTGAGGCACCTTCGGGTGAGGTGGTGTTGTGACCGCCCTGCGTGCGGGGGCCCCGACATCTACCATCAGCGGCCGACCTGGAGGTGACCAGTTGCGCACTCTCGTCGATCTCAACGCTGACGCAGGGGAGAGCTTCGGACGGTGGCGGCTCGGTGATGACGCCCGCCTCATCCCGCTCGTGACGTCCGTGAACATCGCGTGCGGTTGGCACGCCGGGGATCCGGCGACGATGAGCCGCTCTGTCGAACTGGCGCGTGACGGCCGGACATCGATCGGCGCGCACCCTGGTTTCCCCGACCTCATCGGCTTCGGCAGACGGGCCTTGTCGATGAGCCCGGGGGAAGCCGCCCGGGCGTGCCTGTACCAGTTCGGCGCACTGCAGGCGATCGCCGCCCGCCACGGTGCCGTGATCTCCCATGTCAAACCGCACGGTGCGCTCTACGGCCTGGCGGTCAGGGACGACGCCGTCGCCGAAGCCGTGGTGGAGGCCTTCGCCGCTGCGGCCCCCGGTGTTCGGGTCGTGCTCCTTGCCGGACCGGTGGCCGAACGTCTCGCCGAGCGGGGGTTCCCGGTGGTGCGGGAGGCGTTCGCCGATCTGGACTACGACGAATCCGGCCACATCATCATCGAGCCGGATCCCCGGGCCAAGTCCCCGCAGCGCTGCGCGGACCAGGCGGTGGCGGTGCTCCGCGGCGAAGTGACCTCCGTCGCGGGCACGCCCATCGCGGTCGACGCCGACACGATCTGCCTGCACGGCGACCGGCCGAACGCGGCGGAGATCGCGGAGGCGATTCGCGACCGGTTCGCCGCCGAGGGGGTGCGCCTGGCTGTGATGGCCGAGGTCGCGGACGCGCGGTCCTGAGTCAGCCAGCCGGCATCAGGTCGTCCGAGGCCTCGATGCGCGAATCGCCCAGGTGATCTCCTTCCGGGCTGAACGGCGGCACGATGTGCGGCACGCAGTCGGCCACCAGCAACGAGTCCACCGCGCGCTCCTCCGGACCGGCGCTCACCACCGCGGTGCCGTTCGGCGCCCAGATGCCGGAATTGCCCCGGTACTCCCACTGCCCGCGTTCCGAGACCTCCCAACCCCGACGGTTGGCGTAGGCGACGAACACCCGCCACACGGCCGCCATCGCGGGGATGATGTGCTCGGTGGCATCGGGATAGGGAACCAGCGTCGGAGTCCCGTCCTCCAGCGTGAAGTGCCGGTCCGCGGCCGTCGGACCGACGATCAAACGCGCGCCGCGCCGGACCAGGCTCTGGTAGAGCGGCGGGAACTCGCACTCGTAGCAGTTGAGCAAGCCGATCGGAAACCCGTTCACCTCGACCACCGGTGGAATTTCGTCACCAGCGGTGAAGTTCGCGCGTTCGGCGGCGCCGTACAGGTGTGTCTTCCGGTAGTTGGTGATGAGCTCGCCGTCTGCGGCAACGGCCACCGAATCGTGCAAGGCACCGCTTTCCGCCCGCTCCACGTAGGGCAGGACGATCGCGACGTCGTGCAGCTTGGACAACTTCCGGGCGAGCTGGACGGATTGGCCGTCGGACGGCTCCGCCAGCAGTTCGCACTGCTCGCGCCCGAGCGCGTAGCCGGTGTTGAAGCACTCGGGGAACGCGCAGAGCTGGCAGTCGTAGCCGGCCGCCAGGACTAGGACTTCCTCCATCCTGGCGAGGTTCTCCGCCTTCGCGGTCGGCGAACCCGCCCGGTTCTCGCCCTGGAAGAGCGAGACCCGGATTCCGGTGCCGGGCCGTGGTGGTTCGCGGTCGACCAACCTGCTGGTGATTCGGACGGGACGCATGGTTCTCCTTTTCCGATCAATTCACAGTGGAGATGAACTCTTCGACAGCGGCCGTGAAGTCTTCAACCGCCTCCGGCGTGAAGTCGCTGCGGACGACGACGCGCATCACTTCGACCTCGTCCAGTTCGGGCGGAAGCGTGTAGACGGGCACTGCCCAGCCGCGGTCGGCCAGGTGCATCGCCAACCGCCGCAACTTGATCGGCGGCTCCGCGGTCAGTGCCACCACCGGCAGTTCGCTGCCGTCTCCGAGCAGCCGGAACCGCCCAGTGTCGTGCAGGCGGTCGGCCAGCTGTCGCGCCAGCGACCTGGAACGGGCGTGCACGGCCTGGAAACCGGCGAATCCGAAGCGGATGAAGTTGTAGTACTGAAGGACCACGGGCGCTGCCGATCTGGAGAAACTCAGCTCGTAGTGGGTGTCGTCGCCGCCGAGGTAGTTGATCCGAATCCCCAGTTCGGGACGGCGCCGGCCCCGGTCGCGCCACAGCAGCCAGCCCAAGCCCGGCAGGACCATGCCCGCCTTGTGGCCGGAGGCGTTGATCGACACCACCCGCGGGATGCGGAAGTCCCAGCGGAGCTCGGTGTCCAGGAACGGTGCGATGAGCCCGCCGGAGGCCGCGTCGACGTGCATGGGCACGTCGATCCCGCGCTGTTCGGCGAGACTGTCCAGCTCGGCCGCGATCTCGGCGATCGGCTCGTAGCGCCCGTCCAGAGTGGACCCCAGGACGCCGATGACGCCAATGGTCCCCTCGTCACACAGGTCCGCGGCCGCGATGCCGTCGAGGGCCAGCCGCCCAGCCCTGGCCGGGGCGATGCGGGCCTCGACTCCCCAGTGGCGGCAGAACTTCTTCCAACAGGCGTGCGCGCCAGCACCCATGACGAGGTTCGGGCGGGACAGCTCGCCCCTGGTGCGTGCCTGCCAGCTCCGCAGCAGGGCGACCCCGGCCAGCAGGGCGGCCTCGCTGGACCCCGTGGTGGCGCTGCCGACCACTCGCCGCGCATCCCCGTGCCACAACGAGCCGATGATCCGCACGCATTCGCGGAGCAGCTCATCCATCACGGGGTACTGCTCGCGGTCAACGAGGTTGTAGTTCAGGTAGGCTCGGTAGACTCGATGGGCCTCCGGTTCGATCGATGTGGTGAGGAAGGTCGCGAGGTTCCGCTCCGGACGGCAGCCGCCGCGCAACCTGCCCGCCACGGCATTCAGCGCCGCATCCGCGGCCATTCCGAAATCCGGGATCCCACGCCGAAGGTGAGTCGAGGAACATAACGGTTCCTCGGCCGCGTTCGCCAGAGCAGACATGGTTGAACACTCCTGTTGCTGGTGGTGTGCGACAACATCGGTCACGCTACGAGCGATCAGGAGCAAAGCGCCATGAACAATTCGGCCCAGCGCATTCGTACTAGTGCCGTACCCACCCGGCCGTGCTGGGCCGTCTGGGGTATCTCCTGTGGCATCCGAGCGATTTGATCGGCGTTTCAGTTATTCCCGCTGGTCGCGTGGCGAAATAGGAAGTGCTGATCGACGTACCGGGTGCCGGGCGACCCCGGCCGAACCGCCCGAGTGGAGGCGTTTGATGGCCCGTTCCCACGACCGGGCGCTAGACCGGGCGATAACCGCCCTGCTGCACGAGGCCGTTGAGCATTCACGCGCGATGCGCCAGGTCCTGCACCAGGTCGGTCAGCTTGCTGCGCTCCGGATCGAGCTGACCCGACCAGACGAGAACGACGGTTTTCCCAAAGTCGCTGCGAACGGCCACGTGCTGTCCCCGCTGACCAAGCGGGAACGGGAGGTGCTCGACCAGCTCGTTCGGGGCCACTCCAACAGGGAGATCGCACGGTCGCTGGGCATATCGGAGCGCACGGTCAAGAACCACCTCCGCAACATCTTCACCAAGCTGGGCGTGGGCGATCGAACTTCAGCGGTCGTGAAAGCCTTGGGGCGCAACACCTAGCCCACTCCGCGGCGGAATGAGGTCGACAGAGCAACTGGGGTGCCAGGCCGGCTGTACGAGTTGGCCGACAACCGATGCGGGAGCAGGAACGCCTTTTCGGCCGAGGCCGGGATTCACCTCGAGCCTCGAACGAGATACTGGTGTTCCAGGGGGCGTGCGCCGAGCCACGACAGCTAGCCCGACTCACGCGACTCCCAGCGGAGTCGGGTACGCGGCGCTGCGAGGCGGCGCCGTGGACTACGGCGTCGGTGACGATCTCGGCTTGACAAATCGGCGGCATCGGTTCAACGCGCCGAGCTACCCGCCTGCGTCGATCCGGTCCGCTAGGTCTGTTTCGGAAATCACGGGAGCCATTCGTTGATCGCTGTGATGGTGACGGCTGCCTCCCGGCGGACGGCAAGCTTGTCGTATCTGGTGGCCACGGCTCGGTTCCGTTTGAGGGGGGTGCCACAGCGTCCATCCGTTGATCAATTCAGGCATCGGGCCACCGTGCCGATAAGGCGGACATGAGCGAAGCGATGTCGCAGCACTCCAGCCCGCGGTGCACGTGGTAGGGCCGCCGGATAACGAATGGACACAGCCGTGGGCACTGGCGATGCACGCTGGCCACCGCCGTTGGATCTGCCCTGCTGCCTCCGCGACGAGGCGGCTTCCTACCTCACCAGCGAGCAGTCCCATCCGGATCGGCGACGCCTGACTCCACAGCTCGTCATCGTCTATTGGTACAGCGACGCATTCGACGGCGACGAGTGCTCGCGACAGCCGAGCCGCAGGCCAAGGTCCGGGCGTCGATTGTTCTTACGAGCGCTCAGTGTCGGGGCTGGCCTCGGTATCGGGCTGATCGATGTCCACCTGAAGCCCGGCCAGGATGCCAATCACGATCGCTGGCCAGATGATTTTGGACCCGAAGCTGTACATGAGGCCGACGGCGACGAACATGCTCGCCGAGCTGGCTGTCAGCGCCACGAAGTTCACGAGCGTCTGCGACATGTTCAGACGTCCAACGGCTATCGCCTTGAGGAGCGCCGCAACCGCGGCACACCCCAGAACCGGGATCGCGAGGTCGCCGATGAAGAGCAAGAACTTCAGGAACGTGGCGTTCTGGAACTCGTCACGGATCGCGTAGAAGACCCAGTCGCCGAGCTCGCGGCGCTCGTGGAGGTAGTTGAACCCCGCGACCCACAGCACGCTGACCACGGAGCCCAGCAGCCCCAGCTTGACCGGAACGGTTACCGCTGCGGCAGGAGAAGTGGACTGGCCCGCGTTCTGGCCTTGACGGACTTGGATGACCGCTGCCGCCGTCTGGACCAGGGCGGCAACGACGACGAGCCACTGGATGGGATCAGAATCAGGAGACACCCACGGATGATCTCCCAAGCGGCGCGGCCACCGACCAGATTTCAAGGATCACAACGTCTTTTGCCGCACATACCGGATTATGCGCGGCAGAAGGACCGCCTCGTCGACCTGTTCGACGCCGAGAGCCACGGCGACACGCACGTCGAAGTCGAGGCGACCTGGGGGATCTACCAGCGGATAATCGCCGCCTACCGCGAACCTGACCGCAAGCTTGGCAAGGAGTTGATGGAGAAGCTGATCGACTCCCCCAGCGCCGGCGTCCCGGCTGCCCTCACCGAGCTCGTCACGCTCGGCCGGACACTGAAGAAGCGCGCCGACGACGTGCTCGCCTACTTCGACCGCCCAGACACCAGCAACGGACCCACCGAAGCGATCAACGGACGACTCGAACACCTACGCGGCTCCGCTCTCGGCTTCCGCAACCTCACCAACTACATCGCCAGGTCCCTGCTCGAGACCGGCGGTCTCAGCCGCGACTACACCCCCGTCTGTGAAGAGCCGTCAAACTCCCTCAGAGCACTGCACAGGCCAACCAAATCACGAGAACTGAAAACCCCCAGGTCAAGCCTGATGTGATTGCTGCATGTGCCGCGCCCGGGGCACGAACGCACACGACGACTGCGTCAAATCGAGCCAAGCTCCCAAGAAAACTGGTTGGATCTTTCGGACAGCCGAAACCTCCAGCGCTAGCATCGCCACCATGGAGACGAATCCCCGGTTCGGGGATCCCTCCCCCTGGCAGGGGGTCAAGTCCCTCCCTCAGACACAGTCGGGCACTCGCCTGTGACCGTGGAGCTTGTCCAAGGCCAGTGTTCACCACACCCGATGGGCAGGTGTACCGATGGCCAACAACCTGATAATCCAGCTCGCCGGGTCGATGGTCATCGAGGGCCAGATCCACATCTCCGCGTGATCAGTGCCAAGCGTCCAGCGCACACCGAAACCACCCACGCGAGTGAACAGCGGCGCCTCCCACAGCGCGACCCCATTTCAGATCCGCGAAACCGATCCTCTCAAAATCCTCCAAAAATGCCGAAAAATCGAGACGGCACCCCTCGGGACGATCACCCAAGATCCACAACCGGGCACGAAAAAGCCCGCTGACCTGCACTTTTGTGCCATGTCAGCGGGCTCTCCCGCGGTCGGGCTGACAGGATTTGAACCTGCGACCCCTTGACCCCCAGACATGTCCACAAGAGACACTGACCAGCAAAGACCAAGAAACCGCAGCACAAATCGGTGCAGATCGCCGACGTTGCGCGCAGTACAACACAGTCCAGGACAGCACATTCCTCCCACTTTCCTCCCATCGCCAGCGCCAAAATTGATGACCTGATCACCGCCCTATGGAAATCAACTCCTCGGCCGGACCTACCCATACACCTGATAGCGCTGGCACCACACAGCTACCGGCGCGCCCGTGTTGACCAGCAGAAATAGCGATCAATCGTCATATCTGGCTCTCCTGTCATTGTGCGGTGTTCGGATCGCTGTGCATCGGGCGGGCCCGCGACGCTCGCTGGCCGACTCAGTTGGCCTGATGCGCTAGGGCCGTTGAGATCTGATCGGCGGATCAGCGGTGGGTACCGAGCGTTTTGAGGGCGCCGGCCAACCGGTCCAGGGCGCCTGAGATCCACGGCAGCGACACCGGATCGTCGCTGTGCAGTGCTGTCCAGCGCTGGTCGGTGGTCCGCCCGTAGAGGAGGCTCGTCGCTACCCGGAAGCGCAGGCTCTCCGGTGCGTCACCGAAGTGTTCGCCAGCCAGGACGCCGATGCCGTGTTCGTCGAGGAGGTGATCAGCGAGCGCGACTCCCGTCTCGATGCTGCGGGCCGCCAGCACGGGGCGCAGGGCTTCGAGGTCGGGATACAGGTAAAAGGCGGCCTGCGGCTCCCGGCAGGCGGCACCCGCCTTCGTGAACACCGCATGAGTCGCGCGGGCCACCGCCGCGTGCAGCCGTCGGCTTGCCGCGATGTGCCCGGTGACAGCGGGTGGTGCGTCATAGATGTAGGCAGCCGCCGCCTGCATGGGACCGGCGAGGCAGGACCACAGCTCGCTGCCGATTCCGGCGATCCGATCAGCGATGCGCTGTCCGGTCGGTCCAGGCGGGGTGCGCAGGTAACCGACGCGCCAGCCGCCAAGCGACATGGTCTTGCTCAGGCCGCCGGTGACGATTGTCCGGTCCGGTACCAGCGTCGCCGGGCTGTGCACCGTGGTGGGGTCATAGGCGAGGTCGCGGTAGATCTCGTCGCTGATGATGGTCAGGTCATGCCGGTCGGCGAGCTCGCAGATGCGGCGGATCAACTCGGCGCTCGCCACGGTTCCGGTGGGGTTGTCCGGGAGGGTGAGGATCACGATCCGTGGATCGGCGCCGCCGACGCGGGCGGTGGTGAGTGCGGGCTCGAGCAGGTCGGGATCGGGGACACCGCCTGCGGCGGCCGGGATCGGCACTGGGATCGCGCGTTTGCCGGTCAGCCGGATCTGCGCCGCATAGGTGACCCATGACGGGGCAGCCAACACGACGTCGCCGGGCAGCGCGGCGAGTGCGGCATACAGCAGTGGTTTGCTGCCCGGGGCAAGCAGGATCTGGTCGGCGGCGGTGGGCAGACCCCCGCGCGAGAGGTATCCGGCGACGGATTCGCGAGCCCAGACCGTCCCGGCGACGGGCGTGTAGGAGTTCTCACCGGCTCCCTTCGCCAGCGCGGCGGCTGCTTCGGGGAGTACGGGCAGACCGGCTTCACCGAAGCCGAGGTGGATGATGTCCTCGCCCGCCGCGCGACGCGCGCTGATAGCGTCATTGAGGGCGAGGGTCGCTGAGCGCGAAACCACGGGTTCTCCTGGAATCCAAGGGAAAATGCGGGTGTGGGGTTCGACCGGGCGGCGGTGCCCGATTCGCCGGGGCGTCGGATCAGCTCTCCGACACGGGAAGGTCGTACAACCGGCGCACGCTCGTGCCCAGCTTGCTGATGTCGGCGCCGTAAACGTGGACCGAGATCACCGTCGACTCCTCGGCGTTGCGCACTAGGTGGATATCGCCGGGCGGGGCGAAGCCGCATGCGGTCCCGGGTCCGTTGACGACGTCGGCGGCCGGGACGAGACGGGCGGTGGCGCCCTCCCCGCGCAGTTCGTATCGCCGCTCGGTCTCCGCGCCCTCGTAGACGCCGGTGACGCACCAGGCGACGTGATCGTGGATGGGGGTCTGCTGTCCGGGTTGCCAGACCAGTGCTACGACGGAGAAGCTGCCGTCCGGCTCGGCGTGCACGATGTGCTGTCGGTACCGCTCCGGGTCGCCCGCGCGGTACTCGGCGGGTAGCAGATTCGGTCGTGCCAGGAAGGGTTCGAGCTGCCTGGCCACGAGTCGCGCCGACTCGGCGGGTGACCGCTCGAGACACACGACGTCGCGCACCGCGGAGACGAGTTCGGCGAGAAGCGGCGTGCGGTGCATGGCAGGGGCGGAGGTCATGTGGACTCCGATCAACAGGTGCAATGGACGTAACGAGAGGGCTGCGCCGAGGCCAACGAGGAGCGTCAGCCGAGGCCGTCGAGCAGGTCGGTGATCAGGTCGTCGACGTTCTCGATCCCCACCGAAATCCGGACGAGATCGCCGGGCACCTCGAGCGGGGTGCCCGCAGCGGAGGCATGCGTCATCCGCGCCGGGTGCTCGATCAGCGACTCGACACCGCCCAGGGATTCGGCGAGCGTGAAAATCCGCGTCTTGTTGCAGACAGCGAGTGCGGCCTGCTCGCCACCGGCCAGCCGGAAGGAGATCATGCCGCCGAACCGCCGCATCTGTTTGCGGGCGAGGTCGTGGCCGCTGTGGTTGGGCAGCCCCGGATAGAGGACCTCGTGCACGGCGGGGTGCGTGTCGAGCGCCGCGGCAATCCGTTCGGCGTTGTCGCAGTGGCGGTCCATCCGCACACCCAGGGTCTTCACGCCACGGAGGGTCAGCCACGAGTCGAAGGGCCCGGCGATGGCCCCAGCGGCGAACTGATGGAAGTGAATACGCTCGGCCAATTCGGCGTCCTGGACGATCACGGCGCCGCCCACCACGTCGGAGTGGCCTCCGACGTACTTGGTGGTGGAGTGCACGACGATGTCCGCGCCGAGGGTGAGGGGCTGCTGCAGGTACGGCGAAGCGAAGGTGTTGTCCACGGCGAGGAGCGCGTTCGCGTCCGCGGCGATGCTCGCCAGGCCGGCGATGTCGGTGATGCCCAGCAGTGGGTTTGTTGGTGTCTCGCACCAGATCAGCCGGGTTTCCGGGCGGATAGCCGCGCGGACGGCGGCGAGATCGGCCAGCGGGGCCGGGGTCGTGGTCAGGCCCCAGCGGGCGAGCACCCGGGTGAACAGGCGGAGCGATCCGCCGTAGGCGTCGTCCGGGATGATCACATGGTCTCCCGGCGCGCACACCGCACGGACCACGGCGTCCTCGGCCGCCAGCCCACTGGCGAATGCGTTGGCATGCGTACCGTTTTCCAGCGCCGCAAGGCATTCCTCGAGCGCGGAACGCGTCGGGTTGGCCGCCCGGCTGTATTCGTAACCGCCGCGCAGCGCCCCCACACCGTCCTGCTTGTAGGTCGAGGTCTGGTAGATCGGCGGAACCACCGCGCCGGTGCCCGAGTCCGGTTCCTGTCCAGCGTGGATCGCGAGGGTTTCGAACCCGTGCAGCTGTGTCATGGGCATGAGCCTGCCGGGCAACGACCCATGCGGTCTACTTCGAGATTCTTGCCGTCGTAGCGGCTACCGCTTATGTCTGGGGAAACGCACGAGCTGTGTCCCAGCGTTCACCCATCCCCGTGCATCTCATCGGCGGCTTGCTGCAACGCCTCCAGCATCAGCCGGGTGACCGGGACGTTCTGGTGACCGGCCAGCGTGTACGCCGCGACGGTCCGGGAGTCCGCAGGGATCACCGGCCGGCTGACGATCTTCGGGTGACGGATGAACGACTGCACCATGCTCGGCATCACGGCGATGCCCAACCCGGCGGCCACCAGACTCTGCACGGCGAGGTTGTCGTCGGTGGTGAAGTCGATATCCGGTTCGAAACCGGCCGCCGCGCAGGACTGGACGAAGTGGCTCCGGCAGCGCACGCAACCGGCGATCCAGCGTTCCTCGGCGAGCTGGGCCAGCTCGACCGATCGCCGCCGGGCCAGCGGATGGCTCCGCGGCAGCAGGACGATCAGCGGGTCGTCGAGCAGTTCGAGCGTGAACAGCTCGTCCGGGTCGGGTTGCTCGCTCGCGGCCTCGTAGGTGAACGCCAGGGCGATGTCGCAGTCGCCGCGCCGCAAGGCGTCGACCGACGCCGGTGGCTCGCCCTCCAGCAGCTCGATTCGGATTCCAGGATGCCGAGCCTTGATCGACGCCACGGTCGGCGGGATCAGCGTCGCACTCGCGCTGGGGAACGCACAGATCCGGATGCGGCCGGCCTTCAAGCGGGTGATCGCGGTCATCTGGTTCTGCGCGGAGGAGATCGATCCGAGGATGCCTTCGGCGTGGCGCGCGAGAACCTCGCCGGCCTCGGTGAGCCGAAGCCCCCGGCCCGCCCGCACGAACAGCGGTGTGCCCACCGAGCGCTCAAGTCCCTTCATCTGCTGACTGATCGCCGGCTGCGTGTAACCGAGATTCCTTGCCGCCGCGGCGAAGGAGCCGGTGCGCACGACCTCGTCGAACACCCATACATGCCTCGAGTCGAACATCTCCGAACAATAAGCATTTCTTTGGGAGGTGTAAATAAGTCATGTCTGGACTTCGATCGGGATCCTGGGCGATCGTTGCGCAACCCACTCGTACCGATAGGCGGCGCCGATCCCTCCCGCCGCTGCATCTCTTTCGCCGTATACCGGTCAGGAGCGGTTCGCGCTCCCTGAGAACACAAGGCGACTTGATGAATCCTTCTCGTACACCGACCTCTCGCATGGCCCTGGCCACGCTCGTCACCGCGCTCACCCTGCTAGTGCCCGCATGCGCATCCGGTAATGCTGGTATCACCACTGCCAACGGCGTCAAGCTGGTCAAGGCAGGCCAGCTCACCACGTGCACCCATCTGCCCTACCCGCCGTTCCAGTTCGAAAAGGACAACAAGGTCGTCGGGTTCGACGTGGCGATGATCGATCTCGTCGCCGGGCAGCTCGGCGTCCAGCAGGTCATCGTCGACAAGCCCTTCGAGACCATCAAGACCGGCGCCGACCTCAACGCAGGGGTATGCGACATCGCGGCAGCGGGCATGACGATCATCGACGCGCGCAAGAAGAACCTGGACTTCTCGGATCCCTACTTCAACGCCACGCAGGCGCTACTGGTCCGCAAAGGCGTCGCGGCAACCTCGATCGACGACATCAAGGCCCACCACCTCAAGCTGGGTTCGCAGTCCTCGACCACCGGCGAGGACTACGCACACGGCCACGATGTGGACACGCAGTCCTTCGAAAGCTCCGACGCAGAGCTGAACGGCCTGCGCACCGGCCAGGTCGACGCGGTGATCCAGGACTACCCGGTGGTGCAGAACTGGCTCAAGGACCCGGCGAACGCCGAGAAGTTCCAGCTCGCGGCCAACCTGGAAACCGGCGAACGTTACGGCTTCGCCGTGAAGAAGGACGGAAACCCGCAACTGCTACAGATGATCAACAAGGCGATCCAGCAGGCGAAGCAGGACGGGACCTACAAGAAGTTCTACGAGCAGTGGGTCGGGCCGATGCCGGCCGGAGCGGAGGGACCATGAGTACCCAGGCCCCGGAAGTGGCCCCCGAGTCACCGCAACCTCTGTCCGGCGCGCGTCGCTGGCGGTCACCACGCCGCAGGCGGCTGCTGGTCCGCAACGCGCAGTACGCGGTATTCGTCGTGGCCCTGGTCCTCGTCGGTGTCCTCGCGGACTGGCAACGGCTTGGTCAGCAGTTCCTGGAACCGTCCGTAGCGCTGCAACTCTTCCCGGACCTGATCACGGTGGCCCTGCTCAACACGATCACCTACACGGTCGCCGGATTCGCCGTAGGCCTCGTGCTGGGTCTACTGATCGCATTGATGCGGCTGTCCTCGGTCGGACCGTACCGATGGGTCGCAATGGCCTACATCGAACTGTTCCGCGGACTGCCCGCCCTGCTCATCTTCATCTTCGTCGGGGTCGGCGTACCCCTGGCCTTCCCCGGCCTCACCTTTCCCGGTGGCGCATACGGTCAGGTCGCCTGCGCCCTCGGACTGGTCTCCGCCGCATACATGGCTGAAACCATCCGGGCCGGCATCCAAGCCGTCCCACGCGGACAGCTGGAAGCCTCCCGCACCCTGGGCATGTCGCACGGTATGGCGATGCGGACGATCGTGCTGCCCCAGGCATTCCGGATCATCGTGCCGCCACTGACGAACGAACTCGTCCTGCTGTTCAAGGACTCCTCGCTCGTGCTCTTCCTCGGCGTCACGCTAGGACAGCGGGAACTCACCAAGTTCGGGCGCGACCTAGCCAGCCAGCAGGCGAACACGACACCGATCTTCGTAGCAGGCCTGTGCTACCTGCTGATCACCATCCCGCTCGGCTACGTGGTGCGCCGCCTCGAAGCTCGGCACGCGACGGCCAGGTGACGCCGATGTCCTCCGTGACCAAGCCAGCAGGACCGACCCGGACAACCAGCATCGGAAGAGGCAGGGACGCCGACATGACCGCCGCGATCGAGATTCAGCGTCTGCACAAGTCCTTCGGTCCCCTGGACGTGTTGCGCGGCATTGACTTCAGCATCGCGCCTGGGGAGGTGGTGTGCGTCATCGGGCCCTCCGGTTCAGGCAAGTCCACACTGCTGCGCTGTGCCAACCTGCTGGAGGAGCCGAGCAGCGGGCGTGTGCTCGTCGGCGGCGTCGACATCACCGATCCCGACGTGGACATCGACCGGGTGCGCCGCCGGATCGGCATGGTGTACCAGCAGTTCAACCTCTTCCCGCACCTGAACGTACTGAAGAACCTGACCATCGCCCAGCGCAAGGTACTCAAGCGTGGGGAGGCCGAATCGGTTCGAATCGCTCGGGAGAACCTGGCCCGGGTCGGCCTGGCGGAAAAGGAACTCAGCTATCCCGCACAACTGTCCGGCGGCCAGCAACAGCGAGTCGCCATCGCCAGGGCGCTCGCCATGGGGCCAGAGCTGATGTTGTTCGACGAGCCGACCAGCGCACTCGACCCCGAACTCGTCGGCGAGGTGCTGCGGGTGATGCGCGGCCTCGCCGACGACGGGATGACGATGATGGTCGTGACGCACGAGATGGGCTTCGCACGCGACGTCGCTGACCGCGTCGTCTTCATGGACGGCGGCGTCGTCGTCGAGGAGGGCCCACCGCACGAGGTTCTGGGCAGTCCTCGGCACGAACGGACTCGGTCGTTCTTGTCCAGGGTTGTCCACGCGGAGAAGATGAACACCGCGACGGAAAACACTGCCTAGGATTCAATGCCGGTCGTCCAAGGGTTTTTGCAGACCGAGACATATCTTGATCGGTACGCACAGAAACCTGCTCGCAATCCGCGAAAATCGCGTACGCGATACTGGTGGATCGGACTCAAGTGCTGCTTCACCGGTCCCCCTGTCAAGCTGGGGACGCGGTGGTCGACCGGTCAGCAAATCAGGATCGCGATGAACAAAATTTGCTGACGCCGACCAGGCGGTCTCCACCAGGAACAGGAATAATACTTGCCACGACACCAGAAGGAGCGGGAGATCGCAAGGTGTCCGGCGTTAGGATCACCGGCCGCGCACCGGTACCTGCGCCGGACATCGTCGGCGTAGTGTCAAGGGTGGTTTTCAGCAGGTATCCAGGGCACCAGCCAAGATGAAAAACGCTCAATGGAATTAGGTAGTACCAACATGATGTTGATCGAGGAAAGGGTAGGATGGTTGCACTGGTGCGTTATCCGCGGTATCCGTTGGGACACTTCCCGACGCCTCTGGAACCATTGACACGGCTGACTGACCGGCTGCGCGGCACGTATCGCAGCGTTCCGTTGCTGTGGATCAAGCGGGACGACTGTACGGGGCTGGCCACCGGCGGTAACAAAACGCGGAAGTTGGAATTCCTGGTGGGCGAAGCGCTTCAACAGGGCGCCGACACGCTTATCACCCAGGGCGCCATCCAGTCGAACCACGCGCGGCAGACCGCGGCCGCGGCGGTCCTGGCGGGAATGCACTGCAGCCTGTTGCTGGAGTGCCGGCAGGAAAGCGACGAGGACTACGAGCGATCAGGCAACGTGCTGCTCGACGAAATCCTCGGGGCCCAGATCGTGGACCGTCTGCCGACTGGCACTGATATGCAGGCTGCGATGGAAGAACTGGCGGAGCGATTGCGGGGCGAGGGTCGGCGCCCGTTCGTCATTCCTGTCGGCGGGTCCAACCCGACCGGGGCGCTTGGCTACGTCGCCTGCGCCGAGGAGCTCGACGCGGCCCCGATCCCGATCGACTGGGTTGTGCACGCCACGGGCAGCGCCGGCACCCAGGCAGGATTGGTCGCCGGTCTCAGACTGCTCCGCCACGACGCCAAGGTGCTGGGTGTCTGCGTTTCGCGGAATGAAGATCTGCAGCGCTCCTTGGTGCATCAGCTCGCGCAGGACACTGCCGCAAAGTGCGGTGCGGACATCCATCTCCCCGAAGACGCCGTGCTGGTCGACGATCGGTGGGTGGGCGGCGGCTACGGAGTGCCGACGGATGGGATGGTGGAGGCGGTCCGGTTGCTGGCCACCACCGAGGGCATCCTGCTGGACCCGGTGTACTCCGGAAAGGCATTCGCAGGGTTGCTCGGCAACATCGCGGAGGGGCGATTCAAATCGGAGGAGAACGTTGTCTTCCTGCACACTGGGGGCAGCGTCGGCCTCTTCGCGTACCGTTCGACGTTCTCGCCGTCGACGACCTGATCGGCCTCCGTGACAAAATCGATGTAGATCTTGGTGCTCCAGATCTGCTCCCAGCTTGCAGTTCGCGTCGGCACGTCTGTACCCACCTTTCCATGATTGAGTTCGTTCTCGGCATCTGGACACCGCTGAGCACGACCTCAATCCTCGTATCCGACGGGACGGTATCGAATAGGCGGGGAATTTGCCGTCGCGGTCCCGGATCAGGAGCCGCGCCCGGCTGTCGGCGTCCTCGATGTCCATGACGAGGTTCTTTGCGGTTTGGGCGACCCACGCGGCGGTCGGGTGTGCGGTGGCGCCCAGGATCCGGATCCGCCGGGTGGTGTGCTCGATGACGGCGAGGACGTACATCCTCGAACCGGACAGGGTGACGGTCTCGAAGAAATCGCAAGCCAGCAAGGCGTCGGCCTGGGAACGCAGAAAGTCCGCCCATGTGCTGGAGGCGCGCTCGGGCGCCGGGTCTATCCCAGCCGCCTGCAAGATCTCCCAGACGGTCGAGGCTGCTACTTTCACTCCCAGGACCAACAATTCGCCGTGAAGTCGGCGGTATCCCCAACTGGGGTTCTCCTTTGCCAGGCGTAGCACCAAAGCCTGGATGGAACAGACGGTGCGTGGCCGGGCCCGGGCGCTTTGGTTTGGAAGCGGTCGCATGGCGGCGTGCGATGAGGTCGCGGTGCCAGCGCAGCACTGTGTCCGGGCGCACCAGCAACCGCCAAGTACGTGCGAGACCGAGGGGCGAACCCGCATCAAGATCACGCTCCGTCGGGGTTGATGGTTCAGGCGATGCGGTTATCCGGGCCCGCGGACGCTGCTACCCGCCGCAGCTTGCGTGACAGGCACGAGTACCACTGCATCCCCGCCATAGCACCGCCGTAGCTGGTCCCGGTCGTCGCGGACGCCGCTGAGCGCGGCTCGTGCTCACTTCGACATGTCGCTTCCTTCGGTGATCCCCTAGCGCGCCCTGTTTTGACTCCAGTTCATAGATTTTTCCAGTTGCTGGAAGTTTCTATGAGATGTACGTTGGGGCCGTGCAAGAGTCACGGCGCGAACGGAAGAAGCAGCTGACCAGACAGCGGATCGTCATGGCGGCCGTCAGGTTGTTCGAAGAGCAGGGGTACGAGCAGACCACGGTGGCGCAGATCGCGGCCGCGGCGGATGTCGATCCCAAGACGTTCTTCAACTACTTCCGCAGCAAGGACGAGGTGCTGTTCAACGACGCCGCACCCGACTTCGACGTGCTGTTCGAGGCGATCGCGGAACGCCGGCCGGAGGAGAGCCCGGGCGAGGTATTGGTGAGGGCGATCCAGACGTACGCCGCCCACCGCCGGCCCAAGGTTCCAGCCAGAGAGCCCGTAGAGCTGTCGGCGGCGGCCCGGCTGGCGCTGACCACGCCGGCGCTCCAGGCCAAGGGGCTGTACCTGCTGCTGGACCTGCAGCAGCGGATCGCCGGTGAGCTGCTGAAGGTGTTCCCTGGCCAGCTCGACCCGGTCACCGCGGCGGCGATGACCGGCGCCGTGATCGGCGCCATCCAGCAGGCAGGCCTGGCGAGCGTCCAGCTGGACCGGTCGCAGGACGAGCTGTGGGAAGCCGCTCAGCACGGCCTCGACATCGCCCAGCACGGCCTGCTTTCGGTGCGGCCGTCCGCCGGAAGCCCCAATCTCACCGGAGAGAGGACCAGCTCATCATGACCGAAAGCGTCCGGCGCCTCGCACGCGACGCACGACGAGACATGCGGCAGGGCGCCGAGGCGATCGCGCGACGGCAGCGCGCCCGCCTGGCCGAGATGGTGGCTTACGCCCGCGCGAACTCGCCGTACTACCGCGAGCTGTATCGCGGCCTGCCAGACAAGGTCGACGATCCGGCACTGCTCCCGGTCACCGACAAGAAGACGCTGATGGGGCACTTCGACGACTGGGTCACCGACCGCCGGGTGACCCGCGAGCGGGTCGAGGCGTTCGTCGCCGATCCCGACCTCGTCGGCGCCCCGTTCCTGGACCGGTACCTGGTGGCCACCACCTCCGGCACCAGCGGTGTCCGCGGCCTCTTCGTCCTGGACGAGCGGAACCTGGCCGTGCCCAACGCCCTTGGGTCACGCTCCCGTGGCCTGCTGGGGGTCCGTGACCTCGGCCGTATGCTCGCCCACGGGGGCCGCATAGCCGTCGTCAGTGCACCCGCCGGCCACTTCTACACCATCGCCTCGACGGAGCGGTTCCGCCGGGACAGCCCGCGGCTCAGCCGGATCATGCGGGTCTTCCCGACAGACCAGCCGCTGCCGGCGCTGGTCGACGAGCTCAACCGGTACAACCCCGCCAGCCTCGCCGGTTTCCTGAGTGTGCTCACGCAGCTGGCCGGGGAGCAGGAAGCCGGCCGCCTGCGCATCCGCCCGGCGCTCATCATTCCCGGCGGTGAGACGTTGACCGCCGACATCCGGGAACGGCTCGCGACCGCGTTCCACGCGAAGGTCAATGCCGCCTACGCCGCCACCGAGTGCGGCTTCCTGAGCGTCGGCTGCGCGCACGGCTGGTACCACGTCAACAGCGACTGGGCCGTGGCCGAGCCGGTCGATGCCGACCACCGGCCGGTCCCGCCGGGGCAGCCGTCGCACACGGTCCTGATCAGCAACCTCGCCAACCGGGTCCAGCCGTTCCTGCGCTACGACCTCGGCGACAGCGTCCTGCTCCGCCCCGACCCCTGCCCCTGCGGCAACCCGCTGCCGGCCATCCGGGTAGCGGGTCGCGCCGCCGACATGCTCACCTTCCCCACTGATCGCGGCGAGCACGTCAGCATCTCGCCCATGCTCTTCGGCACGCTGCTGGACCGCACTCCCGGCATCGACCGGTTCCAGCTCGTCCAGACGTCGCCCTCCGCACTGCGCGTACGCCTGCAAACCAGGCAGGGCACCGACACCGACCGCGTATGGCAGGCCGTGCGCGACGAGATCACTCGTCTGCTCACCGAGCACAAGGCCGACCACGTCACGCTCGAACGTGCCGACGAGCCACCACAACAGTCGCCCGGTGGCAAGTTCCGCCGGATCATCCCACTCAGCGCGCAATAAGGAGCCGCCAATGACCACAGCACATCAAGGATTTGCCTCGCTCAGCGGGAAAGTGGCGATCGTGACCGGGGCCGGGTCCGGCATCGGGGCAGCGTCCGCGGCGACGATGGCCGCCCAGGGAGCACGGGTGTGCTGCGCCGACATCAACGCCGAAACCGCCGAGCGGACGGCCAAGGACATCGTCGCCGCCGGCGGCGAGGCGTTCGCGCTGCGGGTCGACGTCGCCTCCCCGGAGGACAACGACTCGATGGTCAGCACGACGGTCGCCCGCTATGGCGCCGTGCACATCGCGCATCTCAACGCCGCGGCCATGGACCCGGAATCCGCGCAGCCCGCCACGGTTCTCGACTTCTCGCTGAAGGCATGGGACAGCACAATGGCGGTGAACCTGCGCGGCGTCATGCTCGGCATGCGGGCGGCGGGCCGGGCCATGCGTGACGCGGGCGGCGGATCCATTGTGGTCACTTCGTCGGCCGCCGGGCTCATCGGCGTCCGGATGGCGTCGGCGTACTCGGCGTCGAAACACGGAGTCCTCGGCCTGGTCAAGACCGCCGCGCTGGAGTTGGGGCCGGTCGGTATCCGGGTCAACGCCATCTGCCCCGGGTACATCGCAAGCAACGACTTCATGCGCAAGATGGGCGAGGAACGCGACGTGGGCAGCCGGTTCCCGCTCGGCCGGATGGGACGCGGCGAGGACGTCGCGAACCTGGCCGCGTTCCTGGCCAGTGACAGCGCGTCGTTCATCTCCGGCAGCGTCCACACCATCGACGGCGGCTGGCTGGCGGGTCCCGCGGCCCAGAAAACCGCCGCCGCTTCCTGAACCGAATTCCGAAGAAAGGCAGCAATGGATCAGCAGATCGACCCCTGCCCGGCCATCGGCCTCCAGCAGCTGCTGGCGTTACCGCAGCACGAGCTGTTCGAGCTGTGGAAGAACCTGCCCGCTCCCGGGATGGGGGAGCTCGACGGGGAGTACGCGGCCTACATGCCCATTCTCCACATCTCCCCGGAGGAGATCCGGGACGCCGCCACCCAGTTCTACCGGGACGAGTCGGCGCGCGGCTACTGGTTGGGCAAGGCGTACAAGGCAAACGGCGATTCCACCGGCGAGGGCTACAACATCTTCCGCAAGCTCGGGGAAGGCGGGGACGGCTACCGGTACACCCGGAAGGGCCGGTTCGCCACCGATATCGGCGAGTCGTTCGTCGACGGCAGGCCGTCGTTGATGATGCGGTACACGGCGTTCAACAAACAGGTGGCCGGTACCACCGACCTCGTGGACGAGGTGCGGCACTACGCGAAGGGGCTCTATCTCGCCACGGCGACCGCGCTCTCGCAGGACGACGGCACGCGCACGATGCCGGACAGCTGCTTCCTGCTCACCGGTCCCGTCAACCCGTGGGTCGGTCCCGACGACGCGGAAGCCGGACAGCGGTGACGGATCTCGACGTCGACGATCGCTTCGCGATCCAGCAGACGACCGGCCGCTACTCCCACGCCTACGACACCGGGGACGTCGACGGCTTCGTCGGAGTGTTCACGGAGGACGGGATCTTCGAGGTCGTTCTCGTCGACCAGCATGATCAGCGGGCGTTTTTCCAAGGCGCGGCCGAGCTTCGCGACTTCGCCGAGTCGGGGATGCCGAGGGTCAATCCCGTCCTGCACCACGTGTGCGGGTTCGTGTTCGACGAGACCGACGCGGATGAGCCCCGCACCCGCGCCACGGTGGTCGTCACCAAGGCACACTGAATCCACTGCCCACGCCGATCATCGATCTGGACCAGATAGCCCGCCTCAAAATACGCAGGCACGAGCGCCTCGGCGGCATCCTTCACGAGTACGAACGCGCCGCGTGACCTGCGCAGACCGTCTTTAGGGGTTCTTTCAGAATGCTGATGTGGGGAGTTTGGCGGCGAGGACCATGCAGTGAGCGAGTTGGAGGAAGCCGTCATGCATGTCGTCGCTGACT
>NZ_JBFAIN010000033.1:0-92448 GCF_040654735.1 Saccharopolyspora sp. NPDC050642
CTTCACCCCCCCCAGCACACACCACCTCACGACCTCAGCCCCCATTCCACTGAGATCACCTCAATGGAAATCGAAGGTCCGATTTCCATTGAAATTGCGGGACCACGGGACCGGGCGCCCTGGTCACTTCTGCGGGATGAGGGACTCCGGCATCGGCTCGTAGCTCTCGAACTGCCGCGTGAAGGTCGCGCTGCCGGAGCTCAGCGACCGCACGTTCACCGTGTAGCGCACGAGCTCGCTCGCGGGCACGTGCGCGCGCACCACGGTCCACCCGCTGTCCTCCGGCTCCGTGCCGACGACCTTGCCGCGGCGGCTGGACAGGTCGCCCAGCACCGCCCCGAGGTGCTCGTCGGGAATGCGGACCGCGACCTCGTCGACCGGTTCCAGCGTGACCAGCCCCGCCTGCTCGGCGGCGGCTTTGAGCGCCAGCGCGCCCGCAGCCTGGAACGCCGCGTCGGAGGAGTCGACGCTGTGCGCCTTGCCGTCCACCAGCGTGACCCGCACGTCCACCAGCGGGGTGCCCTCGTTGATGCCCTTCTCGATCTGCGCCCGCACCCCCTTCTCCACGCTCGGGATGAACTGCCGCGGCACCGCGCCGCCGACCACGCGCTCGGTGAACTCGACGCCGGAACCGCGCGGCAGCGGCTCCACCTCGATGTCGCACACCGCGTACTGGCCGTGCCCGCCGGACTGCTTGACGTGCCGCCCGTGGCCCTTGGCGGGCTGGGCGAAGGTCTGCCGCAGGGGCACCCGCACCGGCACCGTGTCGACCTCGGCGCCGCCCTCGCGCAGGCGTTGCAGCACCACCTCCGCGTGCGCCTCGCCCATGCACCACAGCACCAGCTGGTGCGTCTCGCTGTCGCGTTCCAGCCGCAGGCTCGGGTCGGCGGCGATCAGCCGGTTGAGGTTGCGCGCCAGCGCGTCCTCGTCGCTGCGGGTGTGCGCGGTGACCGCGATCGGCAGCAGCGGTTCCGGCATCGGCCACGGCTTGAGCAGCAGCGGGTCGGACGGATCGGACAGCGTGTCGCCGGTCTCGGCCGAGCCGATCTTGGTCAGCGCGCACAGGTCGCCCGCGATGCATTGCGACACCTCGCGCAGGTTCACGCCCAGCGGCGAGTAGAGGTGCGCCACCCGCTCGTCCTCGTCGTGGTCCGGGTGCCCGCGCTCCGCCATCCCGTGCCCGGAGACGTGCACCGGGCGCTCCGGGCGCATCGTGCCGGAGAACACCCGGGCCAGCGACACGCGGCCCACGTACGAGTCGACCGAGGTGTGCACGACCTCGGCCGCCAGCGGCCCCGCCGGGTCCGGGGTGAGCGGGTGCGGGTCGCGGCCCTGCGGGTCGGTGAACTCCGGCAGCGGGTGCTCCAGCGGCGACGGGAAGCCGCGCCGGATGCCTTCGAGCACCTCGCGGACGCCGACCCCGGTCAGCGCGCACACCGGCAGCACCGGGTGCAGGCCGCCCTTCGCCACGGCCTTCTCCAGGTCGGCGATCAGCGTGTCCTCGTCGATCTGCTCGCCGTTGAGGTACCGGT
This sequence comes from Saccharopolyspora sp. NPDC050642, assembly GCF_040654735.1. NCBI lineage: Bacteria > Bacillati > Actinomycetota > Actinomycetes > Pseudonocardiales > Pseudonocardiaceae > Saccharopolyspora > Saccharopolyspora sp. NPDC050642. The sequence goes on from NZ_JBFAIN010000033.1 coordinate 1,533, forward strand.
CCATCAGCGACTCGTCCTCGCTCTCGGCGATGATCGCCTCGATGAGCTCGCCGCGCGGCCGGTCGATCTGCTCGCGCAGCCGCTCGTCGGCCGAGACGGTGCCGCCGAGCTCGTAGATCTGCTCGGTGAGCAGGCCGATCAGGCCGAAGAACTCGCCGTCGGCGTCGAAGTGCGGCAGGTACAGCGGCAGCACACCGGAGCCGAACGCGTCCTGGCAGCTCAGCAGCGCGGTGTCGAAGTCGGCGCGCGGCTGGTCCAGCCGGGCGATGAGCACGGCTCGCGGCATGCCGACCGCGGCGCACTCCTGCCAGATCGCGCGGGTCGCGGCGTCGACGCCTTCGGTCGCCGAGACGACGAACAGGGCGGCGTCCGCCGCGCGCAGCCCGGCGCGCAGCTCGCCGACGAAGTCCGCGTAGCCGGGCGTGTCGATCAGGTTGATCTTGACGTCGCCGTGGTTCATCGGCGCGATGGCCAGGCCGATGGACCGCTGCTGCTCGATCGAGGCGGGCTCGTGGTCGCACACCGTGGTGCCCTCGGTGACCTTGCCCGATCTGGGAATCGTCGAGGTGGCGGCCAGCATCGCCTCGGCGAGCGTGGTCTTGCCGGCGGCCGACGGGCCGACCAGCACTACGTTGCGGATCTTCGCGGGATCTGAGGGGGCCGGTATCGCCGGCCCTCCTACTGTGCCGCTTTGCTTCGTGCCCATGAGTACCCCCTGCGAGCTCCCGGCGACCGACTGTGTCTCCGATCACACACCTCGTGTTCGGGTCGTGCAAGGCCGGTGGTCACCCGGCATGGGAGTGATGTCGCCACCGGGGAAGTGGACTACCGGAAATCGCGGTTAGTGGACCGTGGAAATGGTCCAGTTCGGGAATAGCCTGGTCGCGGCAGAGCAGGACGACAGGAAGGCCGAAGGTGACTACCGTCGACGCCAAGGACACCGCCAACAACGCCCGGACCGGCACTGACGGGGTCAAGCGCGGCATGGCAGAAATGCTCAAGGGCGGCGTGATCATGGACGTGGTGACGCCCGAGCAGGCCAAGATCGCCGAGGCCGCCGGTGCGGTCGCGGTCATGGCGCTGGAGCGGGTGCCCGCCGACATCCGCGTCCAGGGCGGCGTGGCCCGGATGTCCGACCCGGACATGATCGAGGGCATCATCGACGCCGTCTCCATCCCGGTGATGGCCAAGGCGCGCATCGGCCACTTCGTCGAGGCGCAGGTCCTGCAGTCGCTGGGCGTGGACTACATCGACGAATCCGAGGTGCTCACCCCGGCCGACGAGGTCAACCACATCGACAAGTGGGCCTACACCGTGCCGTTCGTGTGCGGCGCGACCAACCTCGGCGAGGCGCTGCGGCGGATCTCCGAGGGCGCGGCGATGATCCGCTCCAAGGGCGAGGCCGGTACCGGCAACGTCGTGGAGGCGACCCGCCACATGCGGCAGATCCGCGCCGACATCCGGCGGCTGTCGGTGCTCGGCGAGGACGAGCTCTACGTCGCGGCGAAGGAGTTGCGAGCCCCGGTGCAGCTGGTCCAGGAGATCGCCAGGACCGGGAAGCTGCCGGTCGTGCTGTTCACCGCGGGCGGCATCGCGACCCCGGCGGACGCGGCGATGATGCGCCAGCTGGGCGCGGAGGGCGTCTTCGTCGGCTCGGGCATCTTCAAGTCCGGCGACCCGGCGAAGCGCGCCGAGGCGATCGTCAAGGCGACGACGTTCTACGACGACCCGGACGTGATCGCGAAGGTCTCCCGAGGCCTCGGCGAGGCGATGGTCGGCATCAACCTCGACGACCTCACCGAGCAGCAGCGCTACGCCCAGCGCGGCTGGTGACCCCGACGCGGCCGGGGTGCCTCCGGGCGCCCCGGCCGCGCGTCAGGCGTGTTCCATGACGAGGACCGCTCGGGTGGCCGGTTCGAGGGCTTCGTACATGTGGGGCACGTCGCCGGAGAACGAGATGTAGTCGCCGACCTCGAGCTCCACCGGGTTCTCCTCCGGGCCCGCCAGCAGGCGTCCGGAGGTCAGGACGACGTGCTCCACCGATCCTGGGATGTGGGCGTCCGCGTGGCGGACCCCGCCCGGCTCCAGTTCGAGGACGTAGAGGTCGCGACGGGCCCCGGTGCGGCCGGAGGACAGCAGCGCCGCGGCGTAGGTCGACTGCTCCGAGCGCACGAGCGGGACCTGGCCGGCCCGCACGACCCGCACCTGCGGCGTCGGCGGGTCGACGAGGCGGCTGAAGGGCACGCCCAGTGCCACGCCCAGCGCCCAGAGCGTTTCCACGCTGGGGTTGCCGGTGCCGGATTCGAGCTGCGACAGGGTGGATTTCGCGATCCCGGCGCGCCGGGCGAGTTCGGTGAGGGTCAGCCCGGCGCGGTCGCGTTCGCGGCGCAGGGAGGCGGCGATGGTCTCCAGCGGCGGCGCGGCCGCCGTGTTCTCGGTCTCACTCATGCCTGTTCGCTCTGTCGGTCCTTGGATTCGGTTTGACGAACAACGCCCTTGGTGTTCAGGATAACGAACGTGAGTACGTTAGAGCGAACACGAGCGGGATTCTGGCGGGACGCGCTGGTGCGCGACGTGCTGTCGATGGCCCTGGCGATGGCCATCGTCGGCGCGTCGCTCGGCGCCATCGCGGTCAGCAAGGGCGTGCCGCTGTGGATGATCACGCTGATGGGCGCGGTCGTGTTCGCCGGTGGCTCGGAGTTCATGGTGGTCGGCCTGGTCACCGCGGGCGCCGCCCCGGTCACCGCGGTGCTCGGCGGCCTGATGCTCAACGCCCGCCACCTCCCGTTCGGCATGGCGGTCGGCGGCCTGCTGGACCGCGGCTGGCCGAGCCGGCTGATCGGCAGTCACCTGATGGTGGACGAATCGGTGGCGTTCGCGCTGGCGCAGGGCACCACGGCGCAGAAGAAGCGCGCGTACTGGCTGACCGGCATCGCCCTGTACTGCGCCTGGGCCCCCTCGGTGTTCCTCGGCGGCCTGCTCGGCCAGAGCGTCGGCGATCCGGGGGCCTTCGGCCTGGATGCGGCGATGCCCGCAGCCCTGCTGGCCCTGATCATGCCGTCGCTGCGGGAGTTCCGGACCCTGCGGGCGGTCGCGGTGGGCGCGTTCGTGGCCTTGCTGACCACGCCGGTGCTGCCCGAGGGGCTGCCGGTGATGGCCGCGCTGGTCGGCCTCGCCGCCGCGCTGCCGCTGCCGAAGCGACTGGTGGGGGAGGAGGCCCGATGACTCTCGGCGTGATCTTCGCGCTGGCCGCCGGTACCTACGCCATGCGGCTGGCCGGCCCGCTGCTGCGCGGCCGGATCCAGATCTCCGAGCGGTTGGAGCAGCTGCTGTCGATCGCCGCGATCGTGCTGCTCGGCGCCTTCGTCGCCACCAGCACCGCGTTCGAGTCCGGCGGCTTCGCCGGCTGGGCCCGCTTCGCGGGCGTCGCGGTCGGCGGTGTGCTGGCCTGGCGGCGGGCGCCGTTCGTGTTGGTGGTGGCAGCCGCGGCGGCCACCACGGCCCTGCTGCGGCTCACCGGCCTGGCGGGGTAGGTCGCCGCAATTTCAATGGAAATCGGACCTTCGATTTCCATTGAAATTGCGGCAGTCGGACTGCCGGGGGCCTGCGGGCCGCGCATCCCGGCCTTCGGTTGTGGACGGAAGTGCAGGAGAATCGGAACCGTGACGAAACCCGTGATCGGAGTCCTCGCTCTGCAAGGCGGCGTCGCCGAGCACTTGGCCGCGCTGGAGCGCAGCGGGGCCGATGCCCGGCCGGTTCGCCGAGCGGAGGAGCTGGCGGCGGTGCAGGGCATCGTGCTGCCGGGCGGCGAGTCGACCACCATGACCCGCCTGCTCGACGCCTTCGAGCTCTACGAGCCGCTGCGCGAACGCCTCGCGGCGGGTCTGCCCGCGTACGGCTCGTGCGCCGGGATGATCATGTTGTCCCGCGAGGTGCTCGACGAGGACCGGGAACTGCCGGCGGTCCGCCCGCTGGGCGCGCTGGACGTCGTCGTGCGGCGCAACGCCTTCGGCAGGCAGGTCGATTCCTTCGAAACGGACCTGGAATTCGCCGGCATCCCGGACGGCCCGGTACACGCGGTGTTCATCCGCGCACCGTGGGTGGAGAAGGTCGGTGCGGACGTCGAGGTGCTGGCCGCGGTACCTGACTCGGGGCCCGATGACCCGGACACCACCGGGCGGGATGCGGCCGCCGGTAGGATCGTCGCGGTTCAGCAGGGACCGGTGCTCGCCACCGCTTTCCACCCGGAGCTGGTCGGCGGGGACGAGCGCGTGCACCGCTATTTCGTACAGATCGTCCGCGCGCGGCTTGGTTCCGCGGCGCAGGCGTAGAAAGACGGAGGAGAGATGAGCGGCCACTCCAAGTGGGCCACCACCAAGCACAAGAAGGCCGCCCTCGACGCCAAGCGCGGCAAGCTCTTCGCGAAGCTGATCAAGAACATCGAGGTTGCCGCTCGTACCGGTGGGGGCGATCCCGAGGGCAACCCGACCCTGTACGACGCCGTCCAGAAGGCGCGCAAGAACTCGGTCCCGATGGACAACATCGAGCGCGCCCGCAAGCGCGGCGCCGGGGAAGAGGCCGGCGGCGCCGACTGGCAGACGATCATGTACGAGGGCTACGGCCCCAACGGCGTCGCAGTGCTGGTGGAGTGCCTGACCGACAACCGCAACCGCGCCGCGGGCGAGGTGCGCACCGCGATGACCCGCAACGGCGGCTCAATGGCCGACGCGGGCTCGGTGTCCTACATGTTCAACCGCAAGGGTGTCGTGCTGCTGCCGAAGAACGGGCTCAGCGAGGACGACGTGCTCTCCGCGGTGCTGGAGGCAGGCGCCGAGGAGATCAACGACCTCGGCGAGAGCTACGAGATCCTGGCCGACCCGACCGACCTGGTCGAGGTGCGCAAGGCGCTGCAGGCGGCGGGCATCGAGTACGACTCGGCGGAGTCGAACTTCCTGGCCTCGGTCAACGTCGAGCTCGACGCCGATGCGGCCCGCAAGATCTTCAAGCTGATCGACGCCCTCGAGGACTGCGACGACGTGCAGAACGTCTTCGCCAACTTCGACGTGTCGGACGCAGTGCTTGAAGAGGTCAACGCGTAACCGTTGCGCAGCGGCGGCATCGCCACCGCCCGTGACCGATGGAGCGACCGGCCCCCAGCAGCGGGGCCGGTCGCTTTTGTCGGCCCGGGGATCCGGCGGACACGCGGCGTGCTCGGCCCGCTCCCGCCGGTGTCCACAGTGGCCGACGTCCGGGTGGCGGCGGGAGCGGATCTGCTCCGCAGGCAGAATGGCGCCGTGGTCGACACGGATGAGGCTCTGCGCAAGTGGATGGTGAACACCGCGGACAAGCACGGGGCCGCGGTGATGCACGTGGCGGGCGACGACAGCGGCGCGGCGTACGCGTTCTCGGTCGGCGCGTGGCGGCGCTTCGGCAAGCCCGAGGTCGTCGTGATCGGTCTGCCCAAGGAGGTCGCGCACGCGGTGGTCAACACCTACGTGCAGCGGGTCGGCGGCGGCGAGCGGTTCCAGCCGGGTCAGCTCTACGACGGCTTCCTGCAGGGCTGCCCGGTCACCTTCGAGAAGGTCGCGCTGCAGCACTACCCGGAGTACCTGGGCAGCGCGTTCCTGGTCTACAACGGGCCGGACTTCCCGGCGGTGCAGCTGATCGCCTCCAGCCCGGACGACGGCAAGTTCCCGTGGCAGCCCGACGCGCCGGGCGGTTTCCGCGAGTACCAGCCGGTCCTGACCGACAGCGGCCTCCCGGAATCCTGGACGCCCGGGACCGACGGTCCCTGACCGGCGAGGACGCCGCGCGACCTGACCCGGTCGGGTGAGGCGCGTGCGTGTCGGTGTGGTCGCGGGCGCTGGCGGTTAGATAGGGTTCGAACGAGTGTTCATCAGGCGGGAGCAGGTGGCGTCGTGCGCGTGCTGGGAGTCGACCCCGGGCTGACCCGCTGCGGCCTCGGCGTGGTCGACGGCGGCCGCGGTCGCGAGGTCGCCTGCGTCGCGGTCGGCGTGGCTCGCACCCCGCCGGAGGACGAGCTGTCCAGCCGGCTGCTGGCGGTGTCCGAAGTGGTGGAGCAGTGGATCGACGCGCACCGCCCCGAGGTGGTGGCGATCGAGCGGGTCTTCAGCCAGCACAACGTGCGCACCGTGATGGGCACCGCGCAGGTCTCGGGCATCGTGGCGCTGGCGGCCGCCCGCCGCAAGCTGCCGGTCGCCTTCCACACGCCCAGCGAGGTCAAGGCCGCCGTCAGCGGTTCCGGCCGCGCCGACAAGCGCCAGATCACCATGATGATCACCAAGATCCTCGGGCTGGCCGAAGCGCCCAAGCCAGCCGACGCCGCCGACGCGCTGGCGCTCGCGGTCTGCCACATCTGGCGCGCCCCGATGGCGGCCCGGCTCGCCGAGGCGGAGGCCAGGGCGGCCGAGCTCGCCCGGAACCACCGCGCCAGGCTGAAGGCCGCCGCGCAAGCCAACCGAAGATCGTGATGTTCGTCTTCGAAGCGGCGAAGCCGCTCAGCCCACGTGCGCAAGGTGGCCACCGGCGGGTTCTGAGGTTCCGCTGAGCGTTCACCTGCGCAGAACTAGCCCATGAGGAGGGATTTCCCGATGATCTCCACGGTCCGGGGTCCGGTGCTGTCCATCGGGCTGGACCACGCCGTGATCGAAGTCGGCGGCGTGGGCATGGCGGTGCACGCCACCCCGGTGACGCTGGCCGCCCTGCGCCGCGGCGAGGAAGCGCGGCTGTGGACGTCGCTGATCGTGCGCGAGGACTCGCTGACGCTCTACGGCTTCGCCGACGCCGAGGCCCGCGACCTCTTCGTGCTGCTGCAGACGGCCTCCGGGGTCGGCCCGCGGCTCGCGCTGGCCACGCTCGCGGTGCTCGCGCCCGACCAGCTCTGCCACGCGCTGGCCGACGGCAACCTGACGGTGCTCACCCAGGTGCCCGGCATCGGCAAGAAGAGCGCCGAGCGGCTGATCCTGGAGCTGCGCGACAAGGTCGGCGTGGTGGCCGGGACCGCGGCCGGGCCGGCCGCCTCGGCGGATCGCGGCCGGGTGCGCTCCGAGGTCTCCGAGGCGCTGGTGGGGCTGGGCTTCTCGGCCAAGCAGGCCGAGCAGAGCGTCGAGGCGGTGCTGGCCGCCGGCAACGGTGACCTGGACACCTCGGCGGTGCTGCGCAAGGCGCTGGCCACGCTGGGCCCGAAGTGAGGCCGGCCTGATGCACGAGGACAACGACGAATGGCCGCCGTCCGCTGACGGCGTCGCCCTGACCCCGCAGCAGGACCTGGGCGATCAGGACGTCGAGACGACGCTGCGCCCACGCAAGCTGAGCGAGTTCGTGGGCCAGTCCCGCGTGCGCGAGCAGCTGGAGCTGGTCCTGCACGGCGCGCTCAAGCGCGGCGAGCAGCCCGACCACGTGCTGTTCTCCGGCCCGCCCGGGCTGGGCAAGACCAGCCTGTCGATGATCATGGCGACGGAGCTGGGCGCCTCGATCCGGGTCACCTCCGGCCCGGCGCTGGAACGCCCCGGCGACCTCGCGGCGATGCTGTCCAACCTCGCCGAGGGCGACGTGCTGTTCATCGACGAGATCCACCGGATCGCCCGGCCCGCCGAGGAGATGCTCTACCTGGCGATGGAGGACTACCGGGTGGACATCGTGGTCGGCAAGGGACCGGGGGCGACCAGCATCCCGCTGGAGCTGGCCCCGTTCACGCTGGTCGGGGCCACCACCCGGTCCGGAGCGCTGACCGGGCCGCTGCGCGACCGGTTCGGCTTCACCGCGCACATGGAGTTCTACTCCGCGGCGGAGCTGGAGCTGGTGGTGCGCCGCTCGGCCGGGATCCTGGGCGTGGACCTGCGCGACGACGGGGCGACCGAGATCGCCCGCCGGTCCCGGGGCACGCCGCGGATCGCCAACCGGCTGCTGCGGCGGGTCCGCGACTTCGCGGAAGTGCGGGCCGACGGCGTGGTCGACCGCGAGGTCGCGCGCGCCGCGCTGGCCGTCTACGACGTCGACGAGATGGGCCTGGACCGGCTGGACCGGGCCGTGCTCGCCGCGCTGGTCAAGTCGTTCCACGGCGGCCCGGTGGGGGTTTCGACGCTGGCGGTCGCGGTCGGCGAGGAGCCGAGCACGGTCGAGGAGGTCTGCGAGCCCTACCTGGTGCGCGCGGGCATGATCGCCCGCACCCCGCGCGGCCGGGTCGCGACGGTCGCCGCGTGGCAGCACGTGGGCCTCACGCCGCCGCAGCACGCGCCCGGCGAGGCGCAGACCGACTTCTTCGCCGAGTGATCCAATAGTGACAAATCGCCGATACTGTGTGCGTCGCCCAGCCATCGGCTCGCAGCCGGGGCGCTGGTCCGTGCTTGCGGCGTGACGTTATCCTCCTCACGTCCCGCTCGGTGGTGGTGAACCGCGCGAGGCGGCACCACCGGACGGGTGGTGTGCCGCGCGGCAGGCACGAACCGCGCCCCGCGCGAGAGCGGGGAGACTCTCCTGGTTCCCAGCGGGAGAGGACGTCGACCCGAGTTGACCTGGCACACTGGGGCAGAACATCCGAACAATTCGGGCGCAGTACTGCGAGGGCTGGGCCCCGAAGCGTCCGCTGAACGGAGCACGATGGACCTCCAATCCCTGATTCTTCCGCTGCTGATCGTCCTGCTGGCGGTGCCGCTGTTCCTGCAGGCCCGCAAGCAGAAGCGCGCCGTGGCCGAGCAGCAGAAGCTGCAGAACTCGATCGAGCCGGGCGACAAGGTGATGACCACCTCCGGCGTGTTCGGCAAGGTCGTGGCCACCAGCGACGACACCATCGACCTGGAGCTCGCCCCGGGCATGACCACCACCTGGGTGCGCGCCGCGGTCCGCGAGAAGGTCACCACCGACAGCGCCCCGGCCGCCGAGGCGGTCGAGTCGACCGAGTCGGCGAAGACCGAGGAGGCCCCGGCCGAGGCCGCGGTCCCCGAGTCGAAGGCCGAGATCGCCGAGCCGATCGAGAAGCAGAAGACCAACTGACAGCAGGCGCAACGCCTCCCCCGGGCGCCGCAGGGCGCCCGGCGGGCGGGTTCGTCGCCGCCAGGTCGTGACGCGGGCACCGGGTTTCCGGGCCCGCGTCCGTGCGTAGTCGTCGATCAACGCACGGTCGCCACCCGGATCGCCGGAGCCTGCGCCCGGCCTGTCAGACTGGACCGAAGGAATTCGGCGATCCGCCACCATTGGTGGCGAAGATCGCCAACAGATCGCGCCGATCGGGGAACCTGGCGAGCCCGGCTGTAGGTTGGCGTCGAGCGGGCGGAACCGCTCGTCACAGCTTGCGCAGTTCGGTAGGCGACGCCTACGCGAACCGACCGCGCACCCGATACGGACCGTGGACAGGAGACTGACGCACCGTGGCACCTCCGGCCGGGCAGATTCGCCCAGGGCGTTATCTGGCGATCTTCGCGCTGATCGTCGTGGGGCTGTACGCACTGGTGTTCTTCACCGGTGACGGCAAGCCGACGCCGAAGCTCGGGATCGACCTGCAGGGCGGCACCCGCGTGACGCTGACGGCCCGCACGCCGGACGGTCAGCCGCCCACCAACGAGGCGCTGAACCAGGCGCGGCAGATCATCGAGACCCGCGTCAACGGCATGGGCATCAGCGGTTCCGAGGTGACCCGGGACGGCAACAACCTGGTGATCACCGTGCCGGGCGAGGGCGGCGAGGAAGCCAAGCAGCTGGGGCAGACCGCCGAGCTGAACTTCCGCAAGGTCGTCAACGCGGTGCCCGCGGCGCAGCCGCCGGCGGGAACCACCCCGCAGGCCGCGCAGCAGCAGGGCCCGGGCGACCAGCAGAAGGCCATCGACGAGGCGAAGGCGCTCCGGCAGAGCACCGACCCGAACGTCCAGCTGCAGGCGCTGCAGACGCTGAACTGCACCGCGGACGACCCGCTGCGCGGCAACGACGACCCGAAGCTGCCGCTGGTGACCTGCGACCGCGAGGGCCAGCAGAAATACCTGCTGGAGCCGGTGTTCCTGCCGGGCAAGGAGATCGCGAACTCGCAGGCCGTGCCGCCGAACCCGCAGGCCGGGCAGCCGGGCTGGACGGTGTCGCTGGACTTCAAGAGCGAAGGCGCCAAGGTCTGGGCCGACTTCACCTCCGCCAACGTCGGCCAGCAGGCCGCGTTCGTGCTGGACACCGAGGTCGTGTCGGCTCCGCAGATCCAGACGGCCCTGCTGGGCGGCAACGCCAGCATCAACGGGCAGTTCAACCAGGAGACCGCCACCGACCTGGCCAACATCCTCAAGTACGGCTCGCTGCCGCTGGCCTTCGACCAGTCCGAGGCCGAGACGGTCTCCGCGACCCTCGGCGTGGCCTCGCTGGAGGCCGGCCTGATCGCCGGTGGCATCGGCCTGATCCTGGTCGCGGTGTACTGCCTGCTCTACTACCGGCTGCTGGGCATCCTGACCGTCCTGTCGCTGGTGCTCTCCGGCGGCGTGGTCTACGGCGTGCTGGTGCTGCTCGGCCGCTGGGTCGGCTTCACCCTCGACCTGGCGGGCATCGCCGGTTTCATCGTCGCGATCGGCATCACCGCCGACTCGTTCATCGTGTTCTTCGAACGGCTCAAGGACGAGATCCGCGAGGGTCGCACGTTCCGCTCGGCCGTGCCGCGCGCCTGGACGCGGGCGCGGCGCACGATCCTGTCCGCCGACGCGGTCAGCTTCCTGGCCGCCGCCGTGCTGTACGTGCTCGCCGTCGGCCAGGTGAAGGGCTTCGCCTTCACGCTGGGCATGTCGACGGTGCTGGACCTGGTCGTGGTCTTCCTCGTCACGCACCCGCTGGTGGCGATCGCCTCGAAGAACAAGTTCCTGTCCAAGCCCTCGGTCTCCGGCCTGGGGGCGGTGCAACGGCTCGGTGACCAGACCCGGGCCGCCCGCAAGGCCGCGACCACCGCCAAGGAGGCGTGAAGGTGACGACTCCAGGAACCGAAGGCGCACGGCGCGAAAGCGTCTTCCACCGCCTCTACACCGGCACCGGGGCCTTCGACATCATCGGCAAGCGCGCCCGGTGGTACATCTCGCTGGGCCTGCTCGTGCTCGTGTGCCTCGGAGCCATCGGATTCAAGGGCTTCAACCTCGGCATCGACTTCGAGGGCGGCACCAAGCTCCAGCTGCCCGCCGTCGGCGCCCAGGGGCCGATCCAGACCGACCAGGTGCAGAACGCATTCCAGGACGCGCTGGGCCACCCGGCCGAGACGGTGCAGATCGTCGGCGCCGGGGCCAACACGAGCATCCAGATCCGTTCCTCGGCGCTGACCCCGGATCAGGTGGCAGCCGTCAAGCAGTCGCTGTTCACCCAGGTGCAGCCGCTGGACGTGCAGGGCCGACCGAGCGAGCAGGTCATCAGCGACAGCGCGGTCAGCGGCACCTGGGGCGGTGAGATCACGCAGCAGGCGCTGATCGCACTGGGCGTGTTCCTGGTGCTGGTCACGATCTTCCTGGCGTTCTACTTCGAGAAGTGGATGGCGGTGGCGGCGCTGGTCGCGCTGCTGCACGACGTCGTGGTCACCGCGGGCATCTACTCGCTGGTCGGCTTCGAGGTCACGCCGAGCACGGTCATCGGCCTGCTGACCATCCTCGGGTTCTCGCTGTACGACACGGTGGTGGTCTTCGACAAGGTCAAGGAGAACACCCGCGGCCTGCTCGGGCTGACCCGCCGCACCTACGGCGAGGCGGCGAACCTGGCGGTCAACCAGACCCTGATGCGCTCGATCAACACCTCGGTGATCGCGCTGCTGCCGGTGATCGGTCTGCTCGTGGTGGGCGCCGGGCTGCTCGGCGTCGGCGTGCTGCAGGACCTGGCGCTGGTGCAGATGGTCGGCATGATCGCCGGCGTGGTGTCGTCGATCTTCCTGGCCACGCCGCTGCTGGTGGACTTCAAGATGCGCGACCCGAAGTACCGCGAGCACGCGGCGAAGGTGCGGCAGCGCCGTGAGCGCGCCGCCGCCAAGGCTGCGGGCGAGGACGTCCCGGCCGAGCCGAAGCACGCGGTCGCGGCGGGCACGGGCCCGCGTGGTGGGCGTCCCGGTGCCAAGGCCGGTCGCCCGTCCGGGAAGCGGCGGCGTTGACCGCGATGGAGGAGACGGCCATTTCCGTGCAGGTGACCGATGCGACCGATCATGCGCTCCGGCAGGCGGTCGGGCTGATCCGCGAGGTGCCGGACTTCCCCGAGCCGGGAGTCCTGTTCCGCGACATCAGCCCGCTGCTCGCCGACGGCGCCGGGCTCAACGCCGTGGTGTCGGCGCTGGGCCGGGACATCGAGTTCGACGTGGTGGCCGGCGTGGAGGCGCGCGGCTTCCTGGTCGGCGCGGCGGTCGCGCAGGAGTTCGGCACGGGCGTGATCGGGCTCCGCAAGCCCGGCAAGCTGCCGGTGGTGGCGGACCGGGTCGACTACACGCTGGAGTACGGCCACGCCACGCTCGAACTCCCGGCGGACACGCTTCGTGCCGGTCAGCGGGTGCTGATCGTGGACGACGTCCTGGCCACCGGCGGGACCCTGGGCGCGGCTTGCCGCCTGGTCCGGCAGGCCGGTGCGGAGGTCGCGGCGGCGGCCGTCGTGCTCGAACTCACCGCCCTCGAAGGCCGCGACAAGATCATGGGCGAAACCGTCCGGACCCTGCTGCAGGCCTGATCCGACGAGGTGAGCGCCGCCCGCGACCCGGTCACCGGGACGCGGGCGGCGCTTTCGTCGCTGATCGGTGCGGCTGAAGTTCGCTCGTCCTTCACCTGCGCCAGGTGACCGCTGGGCGTATCACACCCATACCTGGGAAGGTCCGTCGCTCGGATGGCGTTATTCTCAGTGTCCGGGTCCCCCGGACCTGGGACGAGAGCAACACGAGCCCGGGAGCGTGCGGTGAGCCAACACGTCGAATCTCCTGCATCGGCAGCCGACCCGGCTGCCGAGCCGCGGGCGGCCTCCGCGACGCGTCGCGTCCGAGCCCGGCTGGCCAGGAGGATCACGGCGCAGCGGGCCGCCGCGGTCAAGCAGGTGCTGGAGCCGCTGGCGACGGTGCACCGGGAGCTGCACCCGCAGGCCGACCTCGCGCTGCTGCAGCGCGCCTACGACGTCGCCGAGGAGAAGCACCGCAGTCAGCGGCGCAAGTCCGGCGACCCGTACATCACGCATCCGCTGGCGGTCGCGACGATCCTCGCCGAGCTCGGCATGGACACCACCACCCTGGTCGCCGGCCTGCTGCACGACACCGTCGAGGACACCGACTACTCGCTGGAGAAGCTCGGCGCCGAGTTCGGCGACGAGGTGGCGCACCTGGTCGACGGGGTCACCAAGCTGGACAAGGTCAAGCTGGGCGCCGCCGCCGAGGCCGAGACCATCCGCAAGATGATCATCGCGATGGCCCGCGACCCGCGGGTGCTGGTGATCAAGCTCGCCGACCGGCTGCACAACATGCGCACCATGCGCTTCCTGCCGCCGGAGAAGCAGGCCCGCAAGGCGCGGGAGACCCTCGAGGTCCTGGCGCCGCTGGCGCACCGGCTGGGCATGGCCACCATCAAGTGGGAGCTGGAGGACCTGGCGTTCGCCATCCTGCAGCCCAAGAAGTACGACGAGATCGTGCGCCTGGTGGCCAACCGCGCGCCGTCCCGCGACACCTACCTGCGCACCGTCATCGACGAACTGTCGCACCAGCTCGACACCGCCCGGCTGGCCGCGAAGGTGCAGGGCCGCCCCAAGCACTACTACTCCATCCACCAGAAGATGATCGTGCGGGGTCGCGACTTCGACGACATCCACGACCTGGTGGGCGTGCGGATCCTGGTCGACGAGGTCCGCGACTGCTACGCGGCGATGGGCGTGGTGCACGCGCTGTGGCAGCCGATGCCCGGCCGCTTCAAGGACTACATCGCGCAGCCCCGGTTCGGGGTCTACCAGTCGCTGCACACCACGGTGATCGGCCCGGAGGGCAAGCCGCTGGAGGTGCAGATCCGCACCCACGAGATGCACCGCACCGCCGAGTACGGCATCGCGGCGCACTGGCGGTACAAGGAGACCAAGGGGCGCAACGGCGCCGCGCAGTCGGCCGTCGAGGTCGACGAGATGGCGTGGATGCGGCAGCTGCTCGACTGGCAGCGGGAGGCCGCGGACCCCGGCGAGTTCCTGGAGTCGCTGCGCTACGACCTGGCGACCAGGGAGATCTTCGTCTTCACGCCGAAGGGCGACGTGATCACGCTGCCGTCCGGCTCGACCCCGGTGGACTTCGCCTACGCGGTGCACACCGAGGTGGGCCACCGCTGCATCGGCGCCCGCGTCAACGGCCGGCTGGTGGCGCTGGAGCGCAAGCTGGAGAACGGCGAGGTCGTCGAGATCTTCACCTCCAAGGCGGAGGGATCCGGTCCGAGCCGCGACTGGCTGTCGTTCGTGGCCTCGCCGCGGGCCAAGGCGAAGATCAAGCAGTGGTTCGCCAAGGAACGCCGCGAGGAGGCGATCGAGTCCGGCAAGGAGCTGATCGCCAAGGAGATCCGGCGGCTCGGCCTGCCGGTGCAGCGCTTCGTGTCGGCGGAAACGCTCGGCGCGGTGGCCCGCGAGCTGCACTACGTGGACGTCACCGGCCTTTACGCGGCGGTGGGGGAGAAGCAGCTCTCGGCGCAGCACCTGGTGCAGCGCCTCGTGGCGTTCATCGGCGGCCCGGAGCAGGCGGCCGACGAGATCGCGGAGCGGTCGACGCCGTCGACGTTGCGCGGCAAGCGCCGCAGCAGCGGCGACTCCGGCGTCGTGGTCAAGGACGCCGGGGACGTGTGGGCGAAGCTGGCGCGCTGCTGCACGCCGGTCCCGGGCGACGAGATCCTCGGCTTCGTGACCCGCGGCGGGTGGGTCAGCGTGCACCGCACGGACTGCACCAACGCCGACGACCTTCGCCGCACGCCCGAACGGCTGGTCGAGGTGCACTGGGCGCCGTCGGCGTCGTCGGTGTTCCTGGTCGCGATCCAGGTGGAGGCCCTGGACCGGCACCGGCTGCTCTCCGACGTGACGAAGGTGCTGGCGGACGAGCGGGTGAACATCCTGTCGGCGTCGGTGACCACGTCGAAGGACCGGGTGGCGGTGAGCCGCTTCTCCTTCGAGATGGGAGACCCGAAGCACCTGGGCCACGTCCTCAAGGCGGTCCGCAACATCGAGGGCGTCTACGACGTCTACCGCGTGACCTCCGCGGCCTGACGGCGTTTCCACTGCTCAGGGCCCGTGAGTTATAGCAGCGGAAAGTACTCACGGGCGCTGGCCAGGCCAAACGGCACCAATTGCGCAGCGAGAAGGGGCGCGGCCCGCAGGCCGCGCCCCTTCTGGCGTTCGCGTCAGGCCTGGACGTCGACCGACTCGAACTTGACCTCCTGCTTCGGGTGGCCGCCACCCGGCGACGGCTCGAACGCGCCGTCGTGGCCCGCGCGGGCGATGCCATCGATGACCTTCAGGCCATCCTCCGAGATGGTGCCGAACACGGTGTAGTCCGGCGACAGCGGAGCCTCGCCGAAGACCATGAAGAACTGGCTCCCGTTGGTGTTCGGGCCCGCGTTGGCCATCGCGAGGTAGCCGCGCCCGTACTGCAGCTCCGGGAACGTCTCGTCGTCGAAGCTGTAGCCCGGGCCGCCGGAACCCTTGCCGGTCGGGTCACCGCACTGCAGCATCTGCAGGCCCTCGGTGCCGATCCGGTGGCACGCGGTCCCGTTGTAGTAGCCCTGCTTGGACAGGCTGACGAAGCTGTTCACGGTGCACGGCGCCAGCGCGCGGTCGAGCGTCAGCGGGATCGCGCCCTGGCTGGTGTTGATGGTGGCCTGCACGGTGCCCTTGGAGGACACCTCGCCGTTGGCCGGCGGCTGCACCGGCTTGCTCGGCCCCTTGCTGTCCGGCCGGTACTGGCAGGACACCGGATCCGCCAGCGGCGTCGGCCGGGCCGGCGGCGGCGCGAGCTCGGTCGGGATCTGGACCTCCGGCTGCGCCTGCTCCGGCTGCTGCTGGGCGGTGTCGTCGCCGCTGCGGGTGAAGTAGAAGACGCCCACCACGACCGCGATGACCACGACGATCGTCGCGCCGATGGTGATCATCCGGCGTCGCTTGGCCTGCTCCGCCCGGCGCTGCAGTTGGCGTTCGAGCTTCCGCTTGGCCGCCTGGCGACGTTGCTCGTTGCTGGGCACCTGCTCCCTCCCCGGATTCGGTGAACCTGATGTTGTTCCGGGGAGTTTATGGGGTCGGTCGCGGACCGTTCCTGAGAGCCTGCGCATCGTGCCTGCCGCGCGCGAAGGCGCACGTGGGCGGGACGATAACCTTGGGGGACCGACCCGCCCCATCGGGTGTCGCCGCAACGAAAGGTCGCGCTTCGTGCTTGTCCTCGGGTTCCCGGTAGGACCGCTGCAGGCGAACTGCTACGTGCTCGCGCGCGGGGAAGGCGAGCCCTGCGTCGTCGTGGATCCCGGCCAGGACGCCGTGGCGCCGCTGGACGAACAGCTGCGCAAGCACCGCCTCGCGCCCGCCGCCGTGCTGCTCACCCACGGGCACTTCGACCACGTCTTCTCCGCCGGTGAGGTCTGCGCCGCGCACGACGTGCCCGCCTACGTCCACCCGGCCGACCGCTTCATGCTCGCCGACCCGGGCGCCGCGCTCGGCCCGGCCGGGCGGCAGCTCTTCGGCGACGGCCCGGTGATGGACGCGCCCGCCGACGTCCGCGACCTCGCCGACGGCGACGTGCTGGAGCTCGCCGGGCTGCGCTTCGACGTCACGCACACCCCGGGCCATACCGGCGGATCGGTGCTGTTCGGCGTCGGGACCGACGAGGGTGGGCGGCTGCTGCTGTCCGGCGACACCCTCTTCGCCGGCGCCATCGGGCGCACCGATCTGCCCGGCGGCGACCACGGCCGGATGCTCGAGTCGCTGAGCACCAAGGTGCTGCCGCTGGACGACGAGATCGTCGTGCTGCCGGGCCACGGACCGACCACCACCATCGGGCGCGAGCGCGCGGGCAACCCGTTCCTGCAGGGCCTGCCGGCTTCCGACGCCATTTCCTGACGAGGACTGAACCACCACTCATGAGCACGTTCACCGCACCCAAGGGCATCCCCGAGTACTACCCGCCGGAGTCGGCGGCCTTCCTGGCGGTCCGCGACACCCTGTCCGACGCCGCGCGCCGCGCCGGCTACGGCTACATCGAGCTGCCGGTGTTCGAGGACACCACGCTGTTCGCCCGCGGCGTCGGGGAGTCCACCGACGTCGTCAGCAAGGAGATGTACACCTTCGCCGACCGCGGCGGCCGGTCCGTGACGCTGCGCCCGGAGGGCACGGCGGGCGTGATGCGCTCGGTCATCGAGCACGGCCTGGACCGCGGCCAGTTGCCGGTGAAGCTCTACTACAGCGGCGCGTTCTTCCGCTACGAGCGGCCGCAGGCCGGGCGGTACCGGCAGCTGCAGCAGGTCGGCGTGGAGGCGATCGGGGTCGACGACCCGGCGCTGGACGCCGAGGTCATCGCGATCGCCGACGAGGGCTACCGGCGGCTGGGGCTCAGCGGGCACCGCATCGAGATCACTTCGCTCGGCGACAACACCTGCCGCCCCACCTACCGGGCGAAGCTGCAGGAGTTCCTGCGCGGGCTGCCGCTGGACGAGGAGACCCGGCGCCGTGCCGAGCTCAACCCGCTGCGGGTGCTCGACGACAAGCGGCC
This sequence comes from Saccharopolyspora sp. NPDC050642, assembly GCF_040654735.1. Classification (NCBI taxonomy): domain Bacteria; kingdom Bacillati; phylum Actinomycetota; class Actinomycetes; order Pseudonocardiales; family Pseudonocardiaceae; genus Saccharopolyspora; species Saccharopolyspora sp. NPDC050642. The sequence goes on from NZ_JBFAIN010000033.1 coordinate 19,225, forward strand.
GGAGGTGCGGGAACTCGTCGCCGACGCGCCGCTGATGGTCGACCACCTCTCGGCGGAATCGAAGGAGCACTACGAGCAGGTCAAGGCGCACCTGCTCGACCTCGGCGTGGCGTTCGTCGAGAACCCCCGCCTGGTGCGCGGCCTCGACTACTACACCAAGACCACCTTCGAGTTCGTCCACGACGGACTCGGCGCGCAGTCCGGCATCGGCGGCGGCGGCCGCTACGACGGCCTGATGGCCGAACTCGGCGGCCAGGAGTACTCCGGCGTCGGCTTCGGGCTCGGCGTCGACCGGACCCTGCTGGCCTGCCAGGCCGAGGGGCTGCAGGTCGGCGACCAGGCGCGCTGCGACGTGTACTGCGTGCCGATGGGCGAGACCGCCAAGCGCCGCCTGGTGGCGGCCGCGGGCGGGCTGCGGGCGACCGGGGTCCGCGTCGACGTGGCCTACGGCGGCAAGGGCCTCAAGGGCGCGATGAAGGCCGCCGACCGCTCGGGCGCCCGGTTCGCGCTGGTCCTCGGCGAGCGGGACCTCGAAGCCGGCACCGCGCAGCTGAAGGAGCTGGCCAGCGGCGAACAGCGCGCGGTGTCGCTGGAATCGCTGGAGGCCGAGGTCCGGGACGCGGTCGCGGAGCCGAGATGACCGAAGCAGAGGCGGTTCCGCTGGATCTGCTGGATCGCAAGACGGTCCGGACGCGGGCTCGCAACGTCGCGATCGCCGCGCTGATCGTCGCCGCCGCGATGGGCGGCATCGTGAGCCTGTTCGCGGGGCCCACGGGCTTCGCGATCACCGCGGCGATCGTCGGAATCCCGTTGCTGCTGCTGGCTTTCGCGGAGTCCCGCAAGACCATCGAGCTGCGCGGCGGCGAGCTGGTGGCCCGCGCGATGGGCACCCGCGTGGTCGACGTGAAGAACGCGGATCGGTTCGACCTGTTCGTCACCGACCTGCGCGGCGCGCGGACGGTCAACCTGCTGGTCGGCGGCCCGCCCAAGGGCAAGGCGATCAGCGTGTCGCTGGCGCTCTACGCGGGCACCGGCGGCCGGGAGCTCGGGATCTACGCGCTGCGCAGGCTGGCGGACACGCTGGCCGGCTCGGCCGACACCCGGGCGCTGGTGCTGTCGCAGCTGATCGTGGCCCAGCTGCGGGCGGAGGCGCGCGGCGACGCGGCCCCGGACCGCCCGCTGTACCGGCTGGCATCGGTCGCGCCGGCGGGCCGGATGGCGCAGCGGCTTCATCCCGACGCGGTCGCGAGGTTCGTCGCCGCACTGAGCTAGGAGCGCACCTCACCGACTGCTCAAGCCCGCAATTTCAATGGAAATCGGACCTTCGATTTCCATTGAAATTGCGGACCACCGGGGCCGAGGGCGGACGGATCAGCGGCCGGGCCTGAGGTGCGGCGGCCGTCGGCGCACCGTCGGGGTTTCCGCGCTGGTGGCGGCCGCTCTCCCCACGCGGTCCGCGACCGAGCCCCCGCTGCGGCCCGAGCTCTTCGCGGGCTCCCGGACCGCCACCGCGGCGGCGATCGCCGTGGTGATCGGCACCGCGGCGACCAGGCCGATGCTGCCGACCAGCGTGCGCACGACCTCCTGCGCCACCGCCTGCGAACTCACCACCTCGCCGAAGGTCCGGCCGGAGAGCGTGTACGCCAGCAGCAGCGGCAGGGCCGCGCCCGCATAGGCCAGGACCAGCGTGTTCACCGCCGACGACACGTGGTCGCGGCCGATTCGCTGGCCCGCCTTGTAGAGCTGCCGCCAGGACAACGACGGGTTGGCCTTGCGCAGCTCCCACACCGCGCTGGTCTGGGTGACGGTCACGTCGTCGAGCACGCCGAGCGCGCCGATCACGATCCCGGCCAGCAGCAGGCCGCGCGCATCGATCGGCGTGCCGAGCACTCCCATCAGGCTCGACGTGTCCTCGTCCAGCCCCGTCAGGCTGGTGGCCGCCGAGAAGACCACGCTGAGCAGGCCGATCAGGGCGAGGCTCAGCAGGGTGCCGAGCACCGCGGTCGAGGTCCGCGCGGAGAAGCCGTGCGTCAGGTAGAGCACCACGAACATGATCAGCCCGGCCCCGACGACCGCCACCAGCAGCGGGTCCTCGCCGGCGAGGATGGCGGGCAGCACGAAGCCGATCAGCACGACGAAGCTCAGCCCGAGCGCGACCAGCGCGGCGACGCCCTGCCAGCGGCCGAGCACGATCACCGCGGCGGCGAACACGAGGGCCAGGACCAGCAGCGGCATGCCGCGCTGGAAGTCGACGACCTGGTAGGACGTCGGGTCGTCGGGGTTGGCCCCGGCGTAGCTGAGCACGACGTGGTCGCCGACGGCGAATCGCGGCGTGCCGGGGTCCGTCGGCACCGTCTGCTCGATCGTCCGGTCGGCGCGCGGCCCGTCCTGCATCTGGACCCCGAGCACCACGCAGCCGCTCTCGTCGGGCGAACCCTGGGTGCACGAGCCCGCGGCGGCGGAGACGATGACGGCGTTGACCGGGTACTGGCCGAAGCCGAGGTCGGCGCCGGTGCGCTGCTGGTGGTCGAACGGGTAGAGCAGCAGGAAGCCGACGACGGCGGCCAGCGCGAAGGGCGCCAAGGCGATCGCGAGCACCCGCTTGACCTGCCTGGACGCCGGTTCGGCGGGGCCGTGGCCGTGCCCATGGCCGTGACCGTGCCCAGTGGCGGGGCCGTCGTCCCGCCGAGGGTCGGGGTTCGTGCGGCGACCGCCCTGCGGCGGGTCCGCGGCCGGTTGGGCGGGCGGTTGGGCCTGGTCGGCGGCGCGGCGGTGGCGAGCACGATGGCCGCCTCCGGGCTCGGGAGGCTCTCCGGTGGGGCGGCGGTCGGTCACCGGGCAATTATGCGGACCGCCTGTCGCGGCCCGAAGCGGGGCGTTTGGCCGGGCCTGCGCACCCGCGCCACTCGATCGGCGGACATGCGGAAACGGCGCTCGACACGATGTCGAAAGTATGTTCGAATTGAATCATGCGATGGGAACAGCAACGGGTCAAGCCACCGGTCGGGGGTGCGCCGGAGCTCCCGCTCGCGCTGCCGGAGCCGCCGCCGCGGTCCGGCGGGCGCGCGGGGCTGCGGTTGCCGGAGCCGGTGCCGATCGAGGCGGGCACCGAGGATGCCTACGCGATCGAGGTCCACGCGAAATCGATCATCAACCGGGTGCCGGGGGAGTCCCAGGTGCCGTTCCGGTGGACCGTGAACCCGTACCGGGGGTGCGGTCACGCGTGCCGGTACTGCTTCGCGAGGCGCACTCACACGTACTTGGACCTGGATGCGGGGCACGACTTCGACAGCAAGATCGTCGTGAAGGTCAACGCCGGGACCTTGCTGCGCAAGGAGTTGGCCGGTCCTCGCTGGGCGGGCGAGGCGATCGCGATGGGCACCAACACCGACCCGTACCAGCGCGCCGAGGGGCGCTACCGGCTGATGCGGGAGATCATCGCCGAGCTGCGCGACCGGGCCAACCCGTTCTCGATCCTCACCAAGGGGACGCTGATCCTGCGGGACGTCGACCTGATCGTGCAGGCCGCCGAGGTGGCGCCGGTGTCGGTGGCGGTCTCGGTGGGCTCGGTCGACGAGCGGCTCTGGCGGGCCGTCGAGCCGGGCGCCCCGTCGCCGCAGCGGCGGCTGGACGTGGTGCGCCGGTTCGCCGACGCGGGGATCGGCTGCTCGGTGCTGATGGCGCCGATCCTGCCGGGGCTCAGCGACGCGCCGGAGCAGATCGACGCGACGGTGCGGGCCCTGGCCGAGGCGGGTGCCGCGAACGTGACGCCGTTGCTGCTGCACCTGCGGCCGGGGGCGCGCGAGTGGTTCCGGGCCTGGCTGCAGCGCGAGCATCCGAAGTTGGTGCCGAGCTACGCGCGGCTCTACCGGGAGGGTTCGTACCTGCCGCAGTCCTACCAGCGCGACGTCCTCGCCCTAGTGGCCGATGCGAAGCGCCGCCACGGCATCGGCTCGTCGCGGCAGCAGGCGTTCCGCGACGTCGGGGTCGGTGCCGCCCGGTCCGCCGCCGAGGAGGAGGGAGTGCGTCAGCTCAGCCTGTTGTGAGCCCGGTCGGCGACGATCGGGGAGTGGTTCCGGGAAATGCACATCATTTTCGATTGGGATAGGACAATGTTAAGGAAAACGATTTCTGCCAAGTCGGGAAACTTCGCCGTTCGTTTCGGGGTTGTAAAAGAGCCGATGATGTTGATAATTCGGTCGCGCCTCGGCGTGCCACCGATTCATGGTTACCTACCGTGCCGGAAGGCGATCGGCGCGTCCCCGGATCGGGTCAACGTGTCGTGGTGCGCGAAGAGGTGCTGGAGCCCAGCTGCTCCTCGGGCTGCCATCGAACGCCGAAGACGCCCATGCCGAAGTCCAGCGCCACCGCGTGCGTGCGGCCGAACCGGTCCACGGTCAACGGCTTCGGGGGCTCCACCTCCTGCGTGGTGGAGTCGCCGACGTAGCTCTCGCACCGGGTCGGCGGGTGCGCCGGATCGAACTGCAGCTCCACTACGTACTGGCGCACGGGCAGCCGGAACAGCCGGCAGAAGCTGTGCTCGGCCTCGTTCGGGCCGGTCGGCGGGTCGATGATCTCGTACTCCAGCAGCAGCGTCTCGCCGCGCGCCAAGGCCCGGTCGAACAGCAGCTCCGCCACCACCAGGTCGCGGGCGTGGTCGGTGAGGACCTGCCCTAACCGGCAGGATCGGATCGGCCGGATGATCGGGGGCGTTTCGCCGGAGGAGGCGCCGTCGAACATGATCACCCAGCGGTCGACGCCGTTGGTCTCGGCCCGGACCAGCTTGCGGGTGCGGATCTTGCGCAGCTCGCCGCGCTGGTCGACGTGCACGACGTCGTGGTGGCTCAGTCGCGCGAGCTTGCTGTCGTGGCTGGTGTCGATCTTGGTGAGGAGCTCGGCGGCGGACTCGTTCTCCGACCAGAGCGCGCTCAGCGGCGGCGCCTCGGCGGGGGCCTGCCGGGTGCGGCCGCGCGGGCGCGGCGGGCCGAGCAGCGCCGACAGCGAGCTCTCCGGCACGCCGAGCACCTGCTCCAGCTGCTGCAGGGCGAGCAGCGAGTCGGGGCGCTCGGGGCGCCGGCGGCCGGACTGCCAGTAACTCAGCGCGGTGATGCTGACCGGGGTGCCGCGGGCGCGCAGCCGGTGCTGGATGCGTTCCAGGCTCAGCCGGCTGGCCCGGATCGCGGTGCGCAGGGCGGCCTCGAACGGACCGGTTCGGAGCAGTTCGGAGAGTTCGGCCGACAAAGCGTTCGCTCCTTGCTGCGTGCCGCGGACGGCCGGGTGGGTGGCCGGGCGAGCCTCGGTTTTCGGGCCGGTCATCGTTACTCCTCGTGTCCGCCGAATTCCGAACTTACGCTAATCAGTGGGGTCTACGTTGCGCAACGACCGAGTTCCGGTAGGCGTCTACGACTAAAGGAGGAACTCGGGTGTGCTTAAGGCGGGAATCAACTCCTTCATCGCTTCGTAGACGCCCGGCAATGCCGCTGCGTGATCGTCGGTCGTGCCTCGAATCAGTTGAATTGTGGACCAGCTGCGGCAAAATTGGTATCGACCATTTGGTGCCGCTCGGGCGAACGGGCGAACCAAGGGCCGTGAGCAGGCGGCCGGGTGGGGGAGGCCGCGGCCGGGAGGTGCGGTCACGCTCCGCGGCGGCGGCCGGACGCGCGGCACCTGCGCGATGCGCTCCCAGGTTCGTTGGCTAGCCTTAATGTCTTGCGTCCCAGCTGCTGAACGCCGTGATCGACAGACGTCCTGCCGATCGGGAGCGGCGGGGATCGCCGACAGCTACACCGTCCATGCCGTCAAGCGCTGAACAGCGGAAGAAGGAGCTCAGTACCCGTGATGCGCACGCACGAGGCCGGATCGCTTCGCTCCGGTCATGCCGGGCAGACCGTCACCCTCGCCGGGTGGGTGGCGCGCCGTCGCGATCACGGCGGGGTCATCTTCATCGATCTGCGCGACGCCTCGGGCGTCGCACAGGTCGTCTTCCGCGAAGGCGAGATGGCCGAGCGCGCCCACCGGCTGCGCGCCGAGTTCTGCGTCCGGGTCACCGGCGAGGTGATCCGTCGCCCGGCGGGCAACGAGAACCAGGAGATCGCGACCGGCGAGATCGAGGTGACCGCCACCGAGCTGGAGGTCCTGTCCGAGGCCGCGCCGCTGCCGTTCCCGCTGGACGAGCACCTGGAGGTCGGCGAGGAGGTCCGGCTCAAGCACCGCTACCTGGACCTGCGGCGCGCCGAGCCCGCCCGGATCATGCGGATGCGCAGCGACGTCAACCGGATCGCCCGGGACGTGCTGCACGGTCGCGACTTCGTCGAGGTCGAGACGCCGACGATGACCCGCTCGACGCCGGAGGGCGCCCGGGACTTCCTCATCCCGGCCCGCCTGCAGCCCGGCAACTGGTACGCGCTGCCGCAGTCGCCGCAGCTGTTCAAGCAGCTGCTGATGGTCGGCGGCCTGGAGCGCTACTTCCAGATCGCGCGCTGCTACCGCGACGAGGACTTCCGCGCCGACCGGCAGCCGGAGTTCACGCAGCTCGACATCGAGATGAGCTTCGTCGAGCAGGACGACGTGATCGAGCTCGGCGAGGCGCTCCTGACCGCGCTGTGGGGCAAGCTGGCCGACCACGAGATCCCGCGCCCGATCCCGCGGATGACCTACGCCGATGCGATTGCCAAGTACGGCACGGACAAGCCGGACCTGCGCTTCGGTCTCGAACTCACCGAGATGACCGAGTACTTCAAGGACACCACGTTCCGGGTGTTCCAGGCGCCCTACGTCGGCGCGGTCGTGATGCCCGGCGGCGCCGACCAGCCGCGGCGGCAGCTCGACGCCTGGCAGGAGTGGGCCAAGCAGCGCGGGCACAAGGGCCTCGCGTACGTGCTCATCGGGGCCGACGGCACGCTGTCCGGCCCGGTTGCGAAAAACCTGTCCGACGCCGAGCGCGAAGGGCTCGCCAAGGCGGTCGGGGCCTCCCCGGGCGACTGCGTGTTCTTCGCGGCCGGTCCGCGCTCGTCGGCCCGTGGCCTGCTGGGCGCGGCACGGCTGGAGATCGGTGAGCGCTGCGGCCTGATCGACCACGACGCCTGGTCGTTCGTCTGGGTCGTCGACGCCCCGATGTTCGAGCCGGTGGACGAGACCGACGACGTCGCGGTCGGCACCGGTCGATGGACGGCGGTGCACCACCCGTTCACCTCGCCGAACGCCGACTGGATCGACACCTTCGACCAGGACCCGGAGCACGCGCTGGCCTGGGCGTACGACATCGTCTGCAACGGCAACGAGATCGGCGGCGGCTCGATCCGTATCCACCGCTCCGAGATCCAGGAGCGGGTGTTCGAGCTGCTCGGCATCTCGCAGGACCAGGCGCAGGACAAGTTCGGCTTCCTGCTCGACGCGTTCAAGTTCGGCCCGCCGCCGCACGGCGGCATCGCCTTCGGCTGGGACCGGATCTGCATGCTGCTCGCCGGCGCCGACTCGCTGCGCGATGTCATCGCCTTCCCGAAGAGCGGCGGCGGGTTCGACCCGCTGACCGGCGCGCCGTCGCCGATCACCATCGAGCAGCGCAAGGAGGCCGGGATCGACGCCAAGGCCGCGGCGCAGGTCGGCGAACAGAGCATCTCGGTGTTCCCGCCCGGCGTGGTGGAGAAGCAGGGCTGACCGGAGCGCGGCGGGCACGACGTGCTGCACCTGCGGGTCATCTGTCCGGCCGAGCACACCGATCGGGTGCTCGCCGATGCCCGGTCACACCCGGGCACGGCGCACCTGGTCGTCGTGCGCGGCGGCGCGCTCGATCCGGCGGGTGATCTCGTCGAGTTCGACGTGGCCCGCGAGGCCGCCGACGACGTGCTCGCCGCGATCGGCGCTTCCGAGCTGGCCGCGGTCGGCGCGGTGACCATCTCCGAGGCGGGCACCATGCTGTCGCAGCGCGCCGAGCGGGCCGAGGAGGCGGCTCCCGGCGATGGCGACGACGCGGTGGTCTGGGACGAGCTGATCGCCCGCACCGGCGAGGAATGCCGGCTGAACGCCACGTTCCTGGCGTTCCTCTCCATCGCGTGCGTGCTGGCGGCGGTCGGCGTCGTCACCGACTCGCCGGTGACGATCGTCGGCGCGATGGTGGTCGGCCCCGAGTTCGGGCCGCTGGCCGCCATCGCCGTCGGGCTGGTGTCCCGCCGCTGGCTGCTGGTGCGCCGCGCGTCGGTGGCGCTCGCGGTGGGCTTCCCGGTGGCGATGGTGGTGACCGCGGCGGCCGCGCTGCTCGGCGAGTGGACGGGCCTGATCGACCGGCTCAGCCTGCCCGCCGTCAGCCAGGTGGCGTTCGTGTACCAGGTCGGCTGGTCGTCGCTCATCGTGTCGTTGCTGGCCGGTGCGGCCGGGATGCTGTCGCTGACCTCGGCCAAGTCGGCGGTGCTGGTCGGCGTGTTCATCTCGGTCACGACGGTGCCCGCCGCCGGCTATGCGGTGGTGGCGGCGACGCTCGGCGACTGGGCGCAATGCTTCGGCTCGGTCGCGCAGCTCGTGGTCAACCTGGTGGGCATCGTCGTGTCGGCGGCCGCGGTGCTCGTGTTGCGGCGCAGGCGGGCCGGCCTGGCCGACCGGGTGCCGACGCGGGAAATGCGGTGAGGAAGCCCAATCTTCGCCGCCGTGCAACGCCGCCGCAGCTTTGTTCCGTCAGCGTCTGGGAGGCGACTGACGTTCGGCGGATCGTCGAGGGTGGGAGCGTGTTGAGCCCAGGTGAACACGCTGCGATTACGGGTGTTGGCCGGTTGTGCGTCACTTGACCGGTAATGCCCTATCAGGTTCATGTTGTGGGGGTAGTGTCTGGAGACGATGAGCGTGGAGATCACCACCGGTCCCCCGGAGGTTCGCGTCCCGGTCAGCGCCGAGGCGACCGATACCGTAGGGACCGCGGAAGCCGTGCTGAGCAAGCGGACTGGAGCAACTGTCCGGCTTGCCGATGCGGAGGATCTCGGCGGCAGCGACCGCTCCGTCGTGATGCGGGTCCGGATCGCCGAATCGCCGTTCGAGCTGCCCCGCACCGTCGTGGTCAAGCACTACGGCGAGTGCCCGGAGGAAGCCCGGTCCGACCCGTTCGCGCACGAGGCGGCGAGCTGCCAGCTCACCACCGCGCTGCCGCCCGAGGCCCGGATCGGCCCCGAACTCATCGCGCACGACGCCGCCGAACGCCTGCTGGTGCTGGAGGACCTGGGCCGCGGCTCCACCCTGGCCGACGTGCTGTTCGCCGACGATCCGCGGATGGCGGAGCGGGCGCTGCTGGCGTGGGCGCGGGCGCTGGGCCGCCTGCACAGCACCACGGCGGGGTGCGAGGCGGACTTCGACGCGCTGATGCGCCGGCTGGGCGCGAGGTCGTGGACCGATCCGGTCGCCGACGACATCACGCGATCGGTGGGCGAGCTGCCGGAGCTGCTGTCGCAGACCCTCGGCGTGGACACCCCGCCGCGCATGGTCGAGCGGCTGACCGGCGCCTCCGAACTGCTGGAGTCGAGCCGGTACCGGTCGTTCAGCCCGTCGGACATCTGCCCGGACAACAGCCTCGTGACGGGCAGCGGCGTGCGGTTCATGGACTTCGAGTGGGGCTGCGTGCGCGATGTCGCGATGGACGCCGCCTACCTGCAGTACCCGTTCCCGTCGTCGTGGTGCTCGTACGCGCTGCCGGACAACCTGGCTGAGAGCATGTTGTCGACGTGGCGCTCGGAGATCGTCGAGGTCTGGCCGGAGCTGGACGACGACGAGGTGCTGATGCCCCGGCTGTTCAACGCCCAGCTGCTGTGGGTGTGGGTGTCGACCTGGTGGTTCCTGCCGCGGACCGGCGAGACCGACCGGCCGATCGACCTGCACATGCCTTCGCCGCGCCGCAGCACGGCGCTGGTGGACCGGTGGCGGCACCTGCGCTCGGACGCGGAGAAGGCCGACATGGCCGACGTCGCGGAGTTCGCGGACCGGGTGATCGACGCGCTGGTGGACCGCTTCGGTGCCGGCGCGCTGCACCTGCAGCCGTACCCGGCGTTCCGCACTGCGTAGACACACCGGCGGAAAGCCGTTGAGGGCCCGCTCGTCCCGTGGTTGGATGCATATACGAGTTTTTGCATGGTATGCATCGGGAGGCGTGGCGTGAGTTCCGTCGAGTCGGAGATCGAGCGGGCCGCCGTCGCCACCTGGCCCGCTTCGACGGTCGAGCACGCAGATGGCTGGGTGCTGCGGCACTGCGGGCTGCTGAACCGCAAGCGCTCGAACTCGGCGCTGCCACCGGAGGTCGTGCCCGATCCCGATGCTGCGATCGAACGCGTGGAGAAGTTCTACGCGGCGCGGGAGGCGGCGCCGATCGTGCAGGTCAGTCCGCTGGACCGGCACGCCGAACTGGACGCGTTCCTGGCCGGCCGGGGCTATCGCGTGGTCGGCCGCACGTCCGCCATGTTCGCCGACTGCGATCGGGTGCTCGGCGCGCCGCAGGGCTTTGAGGTGCGGCTGGAGCCCGGCCCGCGGCCGTCCTGGCTCGTCGCCGCCGAGGTGGTGGGCCGCAAGCCGGAGCCGAGCCTGGATCGCATCTCGCAGCCGGTGCGGTTCGCCATCGCGCTGCGCGACGGCGTCCCGATCGGAGTCGGGACGTTCGCCGTCTCGTCGGACTGGTGCGGGATCTACGGCATGGCCACGAGTCCCGACTGGCGGCGTCGCGGCGTCGCAGGCGCGGTCCTGCGCGCGGGCGCGCGGTGGGCGTCCGGTGCGGGGGCGACGCGGCTGTTCCTCCAGGTGGAGGACGACAATCCCGGAGCGCGGTCGTGCTACGAAGCGCTGGGTTTCATCCCCTCGCACGCCTACCACTATCGGGTCCGCTAAGCTTTCCTGTTTCCGGCGCGTTGCATGGGCGAATATATTTCAGGTTTCAAGCTAACTCGATGCGGTAATTCTGGTCACATCTCGAGTACTTTGCGTAGTGAACATCGTTTACGCAACGCAGTGACGGGCCTCCTGTCCACCCGGCATACGGGTGAATTACCAGGTCGAACCGAGTTGTATTAGAACATCTTCATTTGTTTCCCGGCCGACTCCACCGGATCTGCGACTTGCGCGTGCACCGCTGTTGTCGGATACCTTGAGTTCAGCGTTTCGCTACTTCTCCCCGCTACCGTCGATGCCGCCGGATGGGGATCGGCTGCTCTATTACAGGAGGCATTCGTGCGCGGCAAGGCGTGGCAGATCACGAGGGCGGGCTTGTTCCTGCTCTTCGCGGTCCTGCTCGCCGTGCTGGGTCCGCTGAGCGCCGAAGCCGGCCCGCAACTGCGCACCGGACCTGCGGAAACGAAGTCCGAGACCAGTGAGCACCGGGACAGCGAGAAGCTGCGCGAACGGATGCCGGGAATCGCGCTGCACCGCCGCAGCTTCGAACGGCGGGAAGACCGCCGCCCGCTGTTGCCGCGCAGCTTGCAGGGCATCCCGCGCCTCGAAAATCAGGCAGCGGCCGAGCAACTCCCAAATGCTGGGAGCAAACCGCACCCTGCATATGCCAAGCTCAAACATTCTCCCGCCACGCTCCAGGTCATCCGCCACTGATCGGCGGCTCGCGACGTATTCCGAGCCGACGACCAGGAGAGGCGACAATGAGCTTCGAACATTTCGTGCGACACGCTCGGCGACACCCGGGCATGCTTTCCGCTGACCGCCGCCAGCAGCTCGCCGCAGGTCAGAAACCGGCCGCGCTGTTCATCGGTTGCTCCGATTCGCGGGTGGTCCCATCGCAGATCACCGGTGCCGAACCGGGCAATCTGTTCGAACTGCGGACCGCGGGCAATGTGGTCCCGAAATACGCGCCGGATTCGGCGTCCAGCGAAATGGCCACCATCGAGTACGCCGTGCTGCAGCTGCGCGTGCCGGAGATCATCGTCTGCGGGCACTCGCACTGCGGTGCCGTGACGGCGTTGACCCTGGCCGGGCGCGGCCTGGAAGAGCTGCCGGCGCTGCGGGGCTGGCTCGGCACCGACGGCCTGAGCGGCGTCGAGCCGGACGATCCGAGCGTGCGCGCCGAGAGCAAGCGGCACATCCACGCGCAGCTGCAGACGCTGCGCGAATACCCGTTCATCCAGGACCGGATCGCCGCCGGCGAGCTGCGGTTGCACGGCTGGTTCTACGAGATCGACACCGGCCTCGTCTTCGCCTGCCCGCAGACGCCGGAAGCCACCGACTTCCTGCCGCTCTAACGACAGTTTCCAAACTCGGCCTGCTTGGCGGTGCGGGTGGCGGAACCTCAGGCGCCTTCTCGCTGTGGGATCCCCGACTCATGAATGCCAATTCACCACGTCGGGGCTGTCCTCGCGAGAAGACCCCTGAGAACCCGCGGCGGTGCGAGCTGAGTCCCACACCGCAAGCGGCTGCCGCCCGCTTGCAAAAGCTGGCCCTAACACCGCCCACCGGGTCGACGCCCGCACCGCCAGGTGCGCGGCGCGATACCCGTTTCCCGCATTTCGACCTGCCCTGGAGGGCATCGTGATATCTCGACTCGAAACGCCTCGCCCGGCGCGCCGGAGGCTCGGCGCGCCGCGCTGGCCGAAGGCCACCTTCGGCGCCGACCTGGGGGCCTCGCTGGTGGTGTTCCTGGTGGCGGTGCCGCTGTGCGTCGGCGTGGCCGTCGCCTCCGGCGTTCCCGCCGAACTGGGCATCGTCACCGGCATCATCGGTGGACTCGTGGTCGGTCTGCTGCCCGGCAGCACGATGCAGGTGAGCGGCCCCGCCGCGGGCCTGACGGTGCTGGTGGCCTCGGCGGTGGACCAGCACGGGCTGGCCGCGCTCGGCGTGATCGTGCTCGGCGCCGGCGTCGTGCAGATCGTGCTCGGGCTGAGCAGGCTCGGCACCTGGTTCCGCGCCATCTCGCCGTCGGTGGTGCAGGGGATGCTCGCCGGCATCGGGCTGGTGCTCATCCTCGGCCAGATCTACCCGGTGGGCGGGCTCGCGCAGCCCGAGTCCACCTGGGCGAAGTTCGCCGAGATCCCGGACCTGCTGATCGCGGCGACGACCACCGCGGAGGGCATCAGCGGCCTCGTGCTCGCCGTGCTGGCCCTGGGGATCATGAGCGGCTGGAAGAAGATGCCCGCGCGGCTGCGGCTCGTGCCCGGCGCGCTGATCGCCGTCGTGGCCACCAGCGCGTTGGCGGTGATCTTCGCGATGCCGGTGCACAAGGTCGAGGTCGGCTCGCTGCTCGCGGCGCTGAACATGCCGACCGCCGAGGCCTGGGGCGGGCTCATGACGCCCGCCGTGCTCGGCTCGATCCTGACGTTCGCGCTGATCGCCTCGGCGGAAAGCCTGTTCAGCGCCGCCGCCGTGGACCGCATGCACGACGGTCCGAAGACCCAGTACAACAAGGAGCTCGTCGCGCAGGGCGCGGGCAACGCGCTCTGCGGTCTGCTCGGGGCGCTGCCGATGACCGCGGTGATCGTGCGCAGCGCCACGAACGTGCAGGCTGGCGCCAAGACCAAGCTCTCCCGCGTGCTGCACGGGTTCTGGCTGCTGCTGTTCGTGGTGCTGCTGCCGGGCGTGCTGGCCTTCATCCCGACGGCGGTGCTCGCGGCGCTGCTGATCCAGGCCGGCTGGAAGCTGCTGGAGCTGCGGCAGGTCGTCGCGCTGGTTCGGGAGCACCGCTCCGAGGCGTTCGTGCTGGTGCTGACCGCGGGCATGATCGTGGCCACGGACCTGCTGATCGGCACGCTGACCGGACTCGCGGTCGCCATCGTCAAGACCGCGATCGAGGTGTCCCGGCTGTCGGTGCGCGCCGAGCACGGCGACGAGCACGTGCGGGTCGAACTGGGGGGCAACGCGACGTTCCTGCGGCTGCCGCGGCTGCTGGACCACCTCGAACAGCTGCCAACGGGCAAGCACGTGCACCTGGACCTGACGATGGTCCGGCACCTCGACCGCGCTTGCCACCAGGCCGTCGAGCACTGGGCGGCGCAGCGCCGCCGCGGCGACTGCACCGTCGAGGTGGCGCTCCCCGCCCGCGTGGGCTGAGCGCAGCCGGCGACGGGAATCGCGCCGCGCCTCCTGGCGGGTGGAGTGGTCGGTGGTGCCCGGTAGCGTCGGGGTGTGAGCGAGGGCTTGTTCGACGAAGGGCTGTTCGGCGCCGACACCGAGATGCGCGCGGGCGAGAAGTTGGCCGAGAACGCGCCGTTGGCGGTGCGGATGCGGCCCCGCTCGCTGGACGAGGTCGTGGGCCAGCAGCACCTGCTGGGGGCCGGGGCCCCGCTGCGTCGCCTGGTGGAAGGCGCGGCGCCGGCATCGGTGCTGCTCTACGGGCCGCCGGGCACCGGCAAGACCACGCTCGCCAACCTCGTCTCGCTGGCCACCGGCCGCCGGTTCGCGGCGCTTTCCGCGCTGTCCTCCGGCGTCAAGGAGGTGCGTGCGGTCATCGAGGAGGCGCGTCGTCGGCTCGGCCGCTCGGGCGAGGCGACGGTGCTCTTCATCGACGAGGTGCACCGGTTTTCCAAGACCCAGCAGGACGCGCTGCTGGGCGCGGTCGAGGACCGCACCGTGCTGCTGGTGGCGGCCACCACGGAGAATCCCCACTTCTCCGTGGTGGCGCCGCTGCTGTCGCGGTCGCTGGTGCTGCAGCTGCGCAGCCTGGAGGAAGACGACATCCGGACGCTGCTTCGCCGAGCGGTCGGCGAGGAGCGCGGCCTGGGCGGGGCCTTGCGCCTGGAAGAGGACGCCGAGGCGCACTTGGTCGCGCTTGCCGGTGGCGACGCGCGGCGGGCGCTGACCGCGCTCGAAGCGGCGGCGGAGTCGGCGAGCTCGACCGGCGCGGACGCGATCGACCTGGCGACGGTCGAGGCCACCGTGAACCGCGCCGCGGTGCTCTACGACCGGGGCGGCGACCAGCACTACGACGTGGCGAGCGCGTTCATCAAGTCCATCCGCGGGTCCGATGTGGACGCCGCGCTGCACTACCTGGCCCGGATGGTGGAGGCGGGGGAGGACCCGCGGTTCATCGCCCGCCGGCTCGTCGTGCACGCCAGCGAGGACATCGGCATGGCCGACCCGACCGCGCTGCAGGCCGCCGTCGCGGCGGCGCACGCGGTGCAGTTCATCGGGATGCCCGAGGGGCGGATCGCGTTGGCGCAGGCCACGATCCACCTCGCCACCGCGCCGAAGTCGAACGCGGTGATCATGGCGATCGACGAGGCGCTGGGCGACGTCCGGGCGGGCAAGGCCGGCCCGGTGCCGCCGCACCTGCGCGACGGGCATTACGCCGGGGCGGAGAAGCTCGGCAACGCCAAGGGCTACCAGTACCCGCACAGCAAGCCGGAAGGCGTGCTCGCCCAGCAGTACCCGCCCCGCGAGCTGGTGGGCCGCGACTACTACCAGCCGACCGGCCGCGGCGCGGAGCGCACGCTCAGCGACCGGGTCCCGAAGCTCCGCAGCATCATCCGCGGCGAGGACTGAGCCCGCGGCTCGCGGTTTCGACCGAACCTCGGCCCGCTGGACACCTGGCCCACGCCGTGGAGTCCGCGGTTTCAATTGAAACTGCGAGCGGGGACCGTGGGGATGGTGGTGGTCGACCGGTGAGCCCGGGGCGGGGCGGCAGGTAGATTCCGGCGGGGTTCTCGTCGCGAGGAGGTCGTTGTGGACAAGCGGATCGTGGTCAGCCGGGTTGTTCCGGAGTCCGCACTGGACGTGCTGCGTGAGGTCGGCGAAGTGCACGTCTGCCCGCAGGACCGGCCGCTGACCGCGCCCGAGCTGCGCGAGGCGGTGCGCGGCGCGCACGCGATCGTCACGATGCTGCACGACCGGGTCGACGCCGAGCTGGTCGAGGCCGCCGGCCCGCAGCTGGAAGTGGTCGCCAACGTGGCGGTCGGCTACGACAACGTCGACGTCCCGGCCGTGACCGGGCGCGGCGTCACCGTCACCAACACGCCCGGCGTGCTCGTCGACGCGACCGCCGACCTGACCATCGGGCTGCTGCTGATGGCGACCCGGCGGCTCGGCGAGGGCGAACGGTTGCTGCGGTCGCGCCGGCCGTGGACCTTCCACCTCGGCTTCATGCTCGGCGCCGGGTTGCAGGGCAAGACGCTCGGCATCGTCGGGCTCGGCGACATCGGGCAGGCCGTGGCCCGGCGGGCCCGCGCGTTCGGGATGGACATCGCCTACACCGGCCGGCGTCGTGTCGCCGCGGACGTGGAGGCCGAACTCGACGCCCGCTTCCTGACCAAGGACGAGCTGCTGCGCACCGCCGACGTGGTGTCCCTGCACTGCCCGCTGACCGAGCAGACCCGGCACCTCATCGACGATGCGGCGCTCGCGGCCATGAAGCCGACCGCGTTCCTGATCAACACCAGTCGCGGCCCGGTGGTCGACGAGGGCGCGCTGGCGAAGGCCCTCCACGAGCAGCGGATCGGCGGCGCGGCCCTCGACGTCTTCGAGCGCGAGCCCGAGGTGGAGCCCGCGCTGCTCGACCTCGACAACGTCGTGGTGGTGCCGCACCTGGGATCGGCGACCACCGAGACGCGAACCGCGATGGCCGAGCTCGCCGCCCGCAACGCCGCCGCGGTCCTCACCGGCCGGGAACCGCTCAACCCGGTCCGCTCGTAACACGATCGGTTCGAGATGTGCGCCCTTCGCCAAATTGTTTGGTGAAGGGCGCCGCTCGTTCGCCGATCGGAGCCCCGGTCCGGTGGGCGCGGCGCCCGGCGGTGCCCGTCGGCGGGCCGGGCCGACCGGGTGCGGGAGTGAGGATCGGGGCCGGTAACCTGACGCACGATCAACGGACCGGGCCGGGAGCTCGGTCCCACCGAATGACGTGGACATACGGGAGGGCACGTGACGCCCACGCAGATCGCCGCGCTGATCGCCGCCGGAGCGTTCGTGCTGCTGGTCGTGCTGCTGGCGATCCCGCTGATCAAGCTCGGCCGCACGCTGGACGAGGCGACCATCGCGATCCGCAAGGCGCACGAGAACTCCGATCCGCTGTTCACCGGGGCGAACTCGACCATCACGCACGTCAACACCCAGTTGGAGCGCGTCGACGGGATCACCGCCAACGCCAAGACGATCAGCGGCAACGTCTCGGCGTTGTCTTCGCTGTTCACGGCTACACTGGGTGGCCCGTTGGTGAAGACGGCGGCGTTCTCCTACGGGGTCAGCAAGGCGCTGCGGGCCCGCCGGAAGCGGCGGCAGGAGCCCGCCGGCCGGCACTTCCGCCGCAAGGGCAAAGGGGGGCGCAAGTGAGGCGCCTGTTCTGGTTCGGCGCCGGCGTCGCGGCCGGGGTCGCGGTGGCGCGCAAGCTCAACGAGACCGCCCGCAAGGCGACTCCGAGCGGCATGGCCGAGCAGCTGGGCGGCGCGGTCCGGGAGCTGGCCGGAGCCGTCGGCTCGTTCGGCGCCGAGGTGCGCGCGGGAATGCAGGAGCGGGAGCAGGAGCTGCACGACGTCGTCGAGCGCGGCAGCGTCGTCGACACGGTGCAGTTCCGCCGGATCGACGCCCCGATCGCCGACGAGGGCGCGGCCGGCGGCCGGCGAGCTCGCCGGGCGGGCCGCTGACGCCGGCGCCGAAGCGCCGCCAGCCGTCCGCCGGTACCCCAAGCCGACTCCGTCACCCGAGTTCCGAGGACCCACCGTGCAGACCCACGAGATCAACAACCGGTTCACCGAGCACTTCCGCGGCCGCGGCCACACCGTGGTGCCCAGCGCGTCGCTGATCCTGGACGACCCGACGCTGCTGTTCGTCAACGCCGGGATGGTGCAGTTCAAGCCCTACTTCCTGGGTGAGGCGCCGGCCCCGTACCCGCGGGCCACCAGCATCCAGAAGTGCGTGCGCACCGGCGACATCGACGAGGTCGGCAAGACGACCCGGCACAACACGTTCTTCCAGATGGCGGGCAACTTCTCCTTCGGCGATTACTTCAAAGAAGGCGCCATGGGGTACGCCTGGGAGCTGCTCACCAAGTCCCAGGCCGACGGCGGCTACGGCTTCGACCCGGAGCGGCTGTGGGTGACCGTCTACGAGAAGGACGACGAGGCGGCCCAGCTGTGGCAGAAGGTCGCCGGCGTGCCCGCCGAGCGGATCCAGACCCGCGACGGCAAGGACAACTACTGGGACATGGGCGTGCCCGGTCCCGGCGGCCCGTGCTCGGAGATCTACTACGACCGCGGCCCGAAGTACGGCCGCGAGGGCGGCCCGGTCGCCGACGAGGACCGCTACATCGAGATCTGGAACCTGGTGTTCATGCAGGACATCAGGGGTGAGCAGTCGCCGAAGCTGGGGCACCCGCCGATCGGCACGCTGCCGACCAAGAACATCGACACCGGCATGGGCGTCGAGCGGGTGGCGTGCCTGCTGCAGGGCGTGGAGAACGTCTACGAGACCGACCTGGTCCGCCCGGTGATCGCCAAGGCCGAGGAGCTCTCCGGCCGTCGCTACGGCGCGAACCACGAGGACGACGTGCGGTTCCGCGTCATCGCCGACCACGCCCGCTCCGGCGTGATGCTGGTCGGCGACGGCGTCACCCCCGGCAACGAGGCCCGCGGCTACGTGCTGCGGCGGTTGCTGCGCCGGATCATCCGCTCCACCCGCCTGCTGGGCGTGCAGGAGCCGGTGCTCGGCGAGTTCAGCAAGGTCGTGCGCGACGCGATGGCGCCGAGCTACCCCGAGCTGGTCACCGAGTTCGACCGCATCGACTCGGTGATGCGCAACGAGGAAGACGCCTTCCTGACCACCCTGACGGCGGGCTCGAAGATCTTCGACGTCGCGGTGGCCGAGACCAAGAAGGCCGGCGGCAAGCAGCTGGCCGGTGAGCAGGCCTTCCAGCTGCACGACACCTACGGCTTCCCGATCGACCTGACGCTGGAGATGGCCTCCGAGCAGGGCCTGACCGTCGACGAGCAGGGCTTCCGGAACCTGATGGCCGAGCAGCGCCGCCGGGCCAAGGAGGACGCCAAGGCGCGCAAGACCGGCCACGGCGACCTGTCCACCTACCGGACGCTGCTGGACCAGCACGGCACCACCGAGTTCATCGGCTACACCGACCTGCAGTCGCACAGCCGGGTGCTGGGCCTGCTGGTCGACGGGCAGCCGGCGAAGTCCGCCGCCGCGGGCACCGAGGTCGAGCTGGTCCTGGACCGCACCCCGTTCTACGCCGAGGGCGGTGGCCAGATCGCCGACACCGGCCGGTTGGTCGGTCCCGGTGTGGCCGTCGAGGTGCACGACGTGCAGCGCGCGGTCCCGGGCCTGTTCGTGCACCGCGCCAAGGTCGTCGAGGGCGAGCTCGGCGTGGACACCGCGCTGGAGGCCGCCGTCGACGTCGCGCGGCGCCACGCGATCGAGCGGTCGCACTCCGCCACCCACCTCGTGCACGCGGCGGTGCGCAGCGCCTACGGCAAGCGCGCCGCGCAGGCCGGTTCGCTGAACTCGCCCGGCCGGATGCGCTTCGACTTCACCGCCCCGTCCGCGGTGTCGACCGCCGTCCTCACCGGGGTTGAGGAAGAGGTCAACGACTACCTGCAGAGCGACGTCGAGGTGCAGGCCTACACCACGACGATGGACCGGGCCATGGAGCTCGGTGCCGTCGCGCTGTTCGGCGAGAAGTACGGCGACCAGGTCCGCGTCGTCGACATGGGCGACTACTCCCGCGAGCTGTGCGGCGGTACCCACGTGCCGAGCATCGCCCGCCTCGGCGTGGTCAAGCTGGTCGCCGACTCCTCCGTGGGTTCCGGCGTGCACCGCGTCGAAGCGCTGGTCGGCATGGACGCGATGCGCCACATCAGCAAGGAGCACCTGCTGGTCAGCCAGCTCGCCGAGCAGTTCAAGGTGCCGGCCGACGAGCTGCCGGAGCGCATCCAGGGCGTGGTGTCCCGGCTGCGCAGCGCGGAGAAGGAGCTGCACCAGCTGCGCATCGCGCAGGTCCTGCAGTCCGCGGGCGAGCTCGCCGACAAGGGCACCGACGTGCACGGCGTGACGCTGGTGGCCGAGCAGGTGCCGGACGGCGTGGACGGCAACGCGCTGCGCGCGCTGGCCGGTGAGATCCGCGGCCGGCTCGGCTCCCGCCCGTCCGTGGTGGCGCTGTTCTCCGCCGAAGAGGGCAAGGTCAGCTTCGTGGTCGGCGCCAACGACGCCGCGCGGGACAAGGGCATCGCGGCGGGCAAGCTGGTGCCCGGCTTCGCGGCCGAGGTCGGCGGGCGCGGCGGCGGCAAGCCGGACATGGCGCAGGGCGGCGGCACGAACCCCGCCGGCATCACCGCGGCGATCGCGGCGCTGCGCACGGCCCTGGACCAGGTGGTGGCTGGCGGGTGACCGAACACCGGCAGGCGGACCCCGGACCGGGACGTCGGCTCGGCGTCGACGTGGGTGCGGTCCGGGTCGGTGTCGCGCTCAGCGACCCCGCCCCGATGCTGGCGACCCCGCTGGTCACCCTGCGGCGGGATGCCGACGGCGACACCGATCTCGCGCAGCTGGCCGAGCTCGTCGCCGAACACGAGGTGGTGGAAGTCGTGGTCGGCCTGCCCAAGACGCTGGCAGGCCGGCACGGAACCGCGGCGGAGACGGCGCAGTCCTACGGGGCG
Source organism: Saccharopolyspora sp. NPDC050642 (assembly GCF_040654735.1). NCBI lineage: Bacteria > Bacillati > Actinomycetota > Actinomycetes > Pseudonocardiales > Pseudonocardiaceae > Saccharopolyspora > Saccharopolyspora sp. NPDC050642. The sequence continues at coordinate 39,777 of NZ_JBFAIN010000033.1, forward strand.
GCGCTCGCGGAGCGGATCGCGCCGGTGCCGGTGCGGTTCGCCGACGAGCGGCTGACCACCGTGACGGCCAGCCGGATGCTGTCGCAACGCGGGGTGCGGGGGAAGAAGCAGCGAGCCGTGGTCGACCAGGCGGCCGCGGTGGAGATCTTGCAGGCGTTCCTGGACAGTCGGGGGAAGACACGAGAGGACCTTTCGTGACCGACGATCTCGGATTGTTCGCGGACGAGCCCGACGAGCGGCAGCGACGCGCCCCCGACCCGGAACGGTTCCGCCGTCGCAAGCGGCGCCGCCTGGTGACCGCGTTGGCCAGCCTGTTCGTGCTGGTGCTGGTCGGTTTCGGCGTGCTGTACGCCACCAGTCAGCTGATGCAGATCGGCTCCTACGAGGACTACGCGGGCGAAGGCGCCGGTGACGTCGTCATCGAGATCAAGGCCGGGGAGACGGTCAGCGCCATCGGCCGCAACCTCGCCGAGAAGGACGTGGTGGCCAGCACCAAGGCGTTCACCAAGGCCGCCGAGCCCAACCGGCAGATCAACAGCATCCAGCCGGGCTACTACCTGATGCGCAACAAGATGTCCGGCGAGGCCGCCGTGGCGCACATCCTGTCGCCGGCGGCGAAGGTCGGCCGGGTGGACATCCGCGCCGGCATGCGGCTGGAGGACCAGCTGGCGCCCGACAACGGCCACACGCCGGGTGTCCTGACCAAGCTCGCCGAAGCCACCTGCGCCGGGGCCAACCCCAACTGCATCACCTCCGAGGAGATGCACCGGGTCGCCGCGACCGCCGACCTGGCGTCGCTCGGCGTGCCGCAGTGGGCGATCGCCGACGCCTCCAAGGCCGAGCCGAAGCGGCGTCTGGAAGGCCTGATCATGCCCGGCCTCTACGACGTGAAGCCCGGCGAGACCGCGGAGAACGTGCTGCGCGACGTGGTCACCCGGTCCGCGGCGGCGCTCGAGGTCGCCGGACTGCCGAAGGCCGCCGAGGGCAGCCGCTACAGCCCGTACGAGCTGCTCAAGATCGCGTCGCTGGTGCAGAGCGAAGGCATCACCAAGGACTTCGGGCAGATCTCGCGGGTGATCCACAACCGGCTCGCGCCGCCCGCGATGCACCTCGGGCTGGACTCCACGATCAACTACCCGCTGGACAAGCCGTCGCTGCTGACCAGGCCGGAGGACCGGGAACTGCCGGGCGCGTACAACACGTACAAGAACTACGGCCTGCCGCCGACGCCGATCTCGGCGGTCAGCAAGGAAGCGGTCCAGGCAGCGGAAACGCCCGCCGACGGCACCTGGAAGTACTTCGTCAAGTGCTACCCGGACGGCACCTCCTGCTTCGCCAACACGCCGCAGGAGCACGAGGCCTACATCGACGAGGCGCGGGCCCGTGGCGCGTTCTGAGCCGCGGCGGGCAGCGGTGCTCGGTTCACCGATCGAGCACTCGCTGTCCCCGGTGCTGCACGGCGCCGCCTACGCCGCGCTCGGCCTGGACGACTGGACCTACGAGCGAGTGGAGGCCGACGCCGACCGGCTCGTCGAGTTCGTCGCCGGGCTCGGCCCCGAGTGGGCCGGGCTGTCGGTGACCATGCCCGGCAAGCGAGCGGCGCTGGGCGTCGCGAGCGAGGTCAGCGAGCGGGCGGCGGCGGTCGGAGCGGCGAACACCCTGGTGCACCGGCCCGACGGCAGCTGGGCCGCGGACTGCACCGACGTCGACGGAGTCGTCGGGGCGCTGCGCAGCGCGGGCGGATTCACCACCGGCCACAGCGGGCTGGTCCTGGGAGCCGGCGGCACCGCCGCCGCGGCCCTGGCCGCGCTCGCGGAGCTCGGGCTGAGCGAAGCGACGCTCGCGGTGCGCGAGCCCGCGCGAGCGCGCGACGCGGCCGAGACCGCGGAGCGGGTCGGGCTGCGGGTGCGCGTGGAGCGGCTGGACCGCGTCGCGCTCGCGGACGCCGCGGCAGCGGCGGACGTCGTGGTGTCGACGCTCCCGGCAGGGGCGTTGGACGCGCAAGCGGCGGAGCTGGCGAAGGCCGCGTGCGTGCTGGACGTCGTCTACCACCCGTGGCCGACGCCGCTGGCCGCCGCGGTCACCGCGGCCGGCGGGCGGATCGCCACCGGGCTGGACATGCTGCTGCACCAGGCCTTCGGGCAGGTCGAGCAGTTCACCGGGCGCCCGGCACCCCGCGAGGCCATGCGCGATGCCCTCGCCGCCGCCACCGGCGGCGAACTCCCGCTCCCGCTCTGACCGCAATTTCCATTGAAATCGAAGGTTCGATTTCAATGGAAATTGCGGGCGACGAACGGCCCCTCCCCGGGGTGGGAGGGGCCGTTCGCGTTCTTCGGGTCAGTTGTTGTCGAGGTCCGAGGCGACCAGCTGGGCGAGGTGGTCCAGCGCCGCTTCCGCGCCGTCGCCCTCGGCCGCGAGCACGACCTCGTCGCCGTGGCCCGCGCCCAGCGTCATCAGGCCCAGGATGCTGCCCGCCTCCACCGGCTCCGTGTCGTCCTTGCGGATCGTGATCTTCACGGGCTGCGCTGCGGCGGCCTTGGCCACTAGTGCCGCCGGCCGCGCGTGCAGCCCCACCTTGCTTGCCACGGTGACCCGTCGCTCGAACATGGCTCTCCGTTCGTCGGGGGAATGGGGAAACGCCGGCCGGGGATCAGCTCTTGTCGGGGCCCGACTTGGCTTCCTCACCAGCATTATCCGTGCTGGTCTCGGTGGTTTCCGTGTCGTCCTCCTCACGGCCCGGGGTGCGCAGGTTCCACTTCGTGATCACGAACCGGAACACGAAGTAGTAGATGACCGCGTAGCCCAGGCCGATCGGGATCAGCCACAGCGAGTTCTGCGAGATGCCGAAGTTGAGCAGGTAGTCGATGGCGCCTGCGGAGAACCCGAACCCGGAGTGGATGTCCAGGGCGTTGACCAGCGCCATCGAGGTGCCGGTGAGCACCGCGTGGACCAGCAGCAGCGGCCAGGCCACGAAGATGAACGCGAACTCCAGCGGCTCGGTGATGCCGGTGAGGAACGAGGTCAGCGCGACCGAGATCATGATGCCGCCGACGACCTTGCGCTGCGACGGCTTCGCGCACTGCCAGATGGCCAGCGCCGCCGCGGGCAGGGCGAACATGAAGATCGGGAAGAAGCCGGTCATGAAGGTGCCCGCGGTCGGGTCACCGGCGAAGAAGCGGGCGATGTCGCCCTTCTCACCGTGGTAGTCGCCGAAGAGGAACCAGACCACGTTGTTCGGGATGTGGTGCAGGCCGAACGGCAGCAGCAGCCGGTTGATCACGCCGTAGACGCCGCCGCCGATCACCGCGTTCTGGGTGACCGCGTCGCTGAAGGCGGTCAGCGCGGTGTCGAAGATCGGGAACAGCAGGCCCATGATCACGCCGGCGATCACCATGGCGAACGCCGTGATGATGGGCACGAACCGCCGCCCGCCGAAGAAGCCCAGGTAGGCGGGCAGCTTGATGCGGTGGTAGCGCTGCCACAGCCAGGCCGCGGTCAATCCGGCGACGATGCCGCCGAGCACGCCGTACGGGCCCTTGTTGAATGCCTTGTCCGCCTCGGTGCCGGTGATCTCCCAGAGCACGCCCGAGAGCACCAGGTAGCCGACCGCGCCCGCCAGCGCCGTGGAGCCGTCGGCCTTCTTCGCGAAGCCGATCGCCACACCGATCGCGAACAGCAGCGGCAGGTAGTTGAACAGCGAGTTGCCCGCCGCGCCGATCACGCCGGCCACGGGCTGCATCCAGGGCAGCAGCGCCCCGAGGCCCTCCTTGCCGAGCAGGTCGTCCTGGCCGAGGCGGTTCAGCAGTGCGGCGGCGGGCAGGACCGCGATCGGCAGCATCAGGCTCCGGCCGAGCCGTTGCAGCAGGGCGAATCCCTTTCTGTCGCCCTTCGCCGCGGTGGCGTTGGCACTCATCGGTTACCTCCTGTGTCGTGGACACCGGGTCGTCTGGCGGGATGTTCGCGTCCGGTCGGCCCGGTCGGCCGCCTGGACGGGCGGTGGTGGCCGGAGCCGCTCGGGATGCGGTCCAGCTGCATCGTCACCTGGTACAGGTCGCCGCGGTACCAGGAAGTCATGTCCTCGATCGGGCGGCCCTGGGCCGTGGAGATCCGGCGGAACACCAGGACCGGGCTGCCGGTGCGGACGCCGAGCAGCCGCGCGGTCTCGGCGTCGGCGCCCTCGGCGAGCACGGTCTGCGTGCCGCTTTCCAGCTGCACCTCGTAGTTGCGGGCCAGCAGGGTGTAGAGCGAGTCGGACAGGTCGTGGTCGAGCAGGCCGGGCAGCAGCCCGGCGTGGTACCAGCCGCGTTCCACCGCCATCGGCGCACCGTCGGCCTTGCGCAGCCGGTACAGCCAGTACGCGGGCTGGTCGGACCGGAGTCCGAGCGCTTCGGCGGTGGTCGGCGGCGGGATCGCCTCGGTCGCGTCGAGCAGCACCGTCTCCGGCTGCATGCCGCGGCGGCGCATGTCCTCGGTGAACGAGGCGAGGTGCAGTTGGGAATCCACCCGGGGCCGGGTGGTGAAGGTGCCCTTGCCGCGGACCCGCACCAGCAGACCCTCGGCGACGAGCTGCCCGACCGCCTCGCGGACGGTGAGCCGGGAGACGCCGTAGCGCACCGCGAGGTCGCGTTCCGACGGCACCGGCGAACCGGGCAGCAGTTCTTCGCTCGCCAGCTCGCGCAGGATTTCCCGCAGCTGGGCGTGCTTCGGCGTCGGGCCGTCGCGCAGCACGTCAGTCACGCCCTCGGGGCGGGGACTGCCGTCCGCGGTTCGCCGTGCGGCCACGCTGCCTCCATCGGTCTTGCTGGACATCGACGTCCGGTGCCCGGGGGCACCCGGCGCCGGTCGATCGCGAACGGATCGGATCCGGTGCTGTTCACTGGTCCTGCCGAGTTGGTACTGTCCGGTCTAAACCAGTCGGTTGCGAACAATGCGCTTTCATGCGATCGAGTGTCAAGACGGCTCGCGATTCGTTGCCGCATCGACACCGAGTGGCGCAAGATCGTCGCGACGCGGTGCGCAACGCCCGCGTCGTCGGAGGACGAAGGGAGCACGGGGTGGCTCAGGACAAGGCCGCGGCAATCCTCGCCGCACTCGGCGGCGGGGACAACGTGGTGGAGATCGAGCCGTGCATCACGCGGCTCCGCTGCGAGGTCGAAGACGGTTCGAAGATCGACGAAGCGGCCCTGAAGGCCGCCGGGGCGCACGGCGTGATGGTGCAGGGCTCCGTCGTGCAGGTCGTCGTCGGCCCGGAGGCGGACACGCTGGCCGAGGACATCGAGGACCTGCGGTGAGCACGGAGGTCGGCAGCCCGGTTGCTGGCCTGGCCACCGCGCTCAGCGAGGTGCCCGACCCGGTCTTCTCGCAGGCCATGGTGGGCCCGGGGGTGGCGGTGCAGCCGTCCGGCGGGCGGGCCGACGCGGTCGCGCCGGTGGCCGGCACGATCGCGACGCTGCACCCGCACGCCTTCGTGGTCGCCTCGCCCGGCGGCGCCGCGGTGCTGGTGCACCTGGGCATCGACACGGTGAAGCTGAAGGGCGAGGGCTTCGAGCTGCACGTCGCCAAGGGCGACGTCGTCGAGGCCGGCCAGCGCATCGTCACCTGGGACCCGGCCGAGGTGGAGTCGCACGGCTACTCGTCGATCTGCCCGGTCATCGCGCTGGACATCGCGCCGGAGGCCCTGGTGGACGTCCGCGAGGACGGCCAGGTCGTCACGGGCGACACCCTGTTCACGGTGGACGCCTGAGCCTCGCGCGGGCTTGCGGCGCGTCAGGTTTTGAAGCGAACGGCCTGTTCGCCTCGCTAGGTGAGGCGAACAGGCCGTTCGCTCGTTCGCGGCGGGGTTCCCGACACGCGCGGTTTCGCGGATCGGGTGCGCGGGGTTCCGGATCGGCGCGTCGATGCTGGTGCGATGGTCGTGTTGATCGGGATCGCCGGTGGTGCAGCGGGTTTCGGCGCGGGCCGGCTCGGGCGGCTCTTGTTGTGCTCGGCGCGCAGGGGTGTCCGGCCGCCCCGGATGTGGTGCGAGGTGGCGGTGGGTCTGCTGTGGACGGTGGTGGCCGTGCGCGCGGCGACCGGGATGCCGTTGTGGTGGGTGGCGGTGCCGCTGTTGCTCGGCTGGCTCGCGGTGCTGCTGACGGCGTGCGATGTGCTCGCCTCGCGGCTGCCCGATGTGCTGACCCTGCCCGCGTATCCGGTCGCCGCGGTGCTGCTGGCCGTCGCGGCGGTGCCCAGGCCGGATGTGCTGCTCGGCGGCGCCGCCGGTGCGGTGGTGTTCGCCGGGACGTACCTGCTGGTGCGCGTGGTGTCGCCGGGGGCGATGGGGCCGGGTGACGTGAAGCTGGCGGGCAGCCTCGGCGCCGTGGTGGGCGCGGTCTCGTTGCCCGCGGTGCTGTTCGTGATGGCGGCCGCGGCGGCGTTGACGCTGGTGGCGGCGCTCTGGGCGAGGATCGGCGGCGTCCCGCACGGCCCCGCGATGCTCGCGCCGGCCTGGCTCGTCACCGCCTTCGCCCCGTGGCCGTGAGCAGGCGGAACTCGTGGGCCGGGTCGCCGCTGCTCATCCTGGTCGTGAGCCTCCCGGGCCTGGCGTTCTTGATGTCGGGGATCCCACAGCGAGACGGCGACCGCAATTCCCGCAGGGGGCCGCTACCCCCACCGCCACGCAGGATGAGTTCGGGAACGAGCAAGTGCAGGACCCCGGGCGGGTTCAGCCGGGACTGAACGTGGCAGGATCTATGTGTGCTGCGTTGGATGACCGCTGGAGAATCGCATGGCCCCGCCCTGGTTGCGGTGCTGGAAGGCATGGTGGCCGGGGTCGAGGTGACCTCCGCCGACATCGCGACCCAGTTGGAGCGGCGCAAACTCGGTTTTGGCCGCAGCCCCCGGATGAACTTCGAGGCCGATGAGCTGGAGCTGATCGGCGGCGTCCGGCACGGGCGGACCCAGGGCGGCCCGGTCGCGATCCGCATCGGCAACACCGAGTGGCCCAAGTGGGAGCAGGTGATGGCCGCCGACCCGGTCGACGAGGACGTGCTGTCGTCGCTGGCCCGCAACGCGCCGCTGACCCGCCCCCGGCCCGGGCACGCCGACCTCGCCGGGATGCAGAAGTACGGCTTCGAAGAGGCCCGGCCGGTGCTGGAGCGCGCGAGCGCCCGCGAGACCGCTGCCCGCGTCGCCGTCGGCACCGTCGCCCGGCAGTTCCTGCGGCAGCTGCTCGGCGTGGAGATCGTCAGCCACGTCATCAGCCTCGGCGGCGTCGACGCCACGCACGACGTGCTGCCCGGCCCGGACGACCTGGACGCCATCGACCACAACCCGGTGCGCGCCTTCGGCGACGACGCCACCGAGAAGATGATGGCCGAGGTCGACGCGGCGAAGAAGGACGGCGACACCCTCGGCGGCGTCGTCGAGGTCATCGCCTACGGGCTGCCCCCGGGCATCGGTTCCCACGTGCACTGGGACCGCAAGCTCGACGCGCGGCTGGCCGGCGCGCTGATGAGCATCCAGGCGATCAAGGGCGTCGAGATCGGCGAGGGCTTCGCCAACGCGCACCGGCGCGGCAGCGCGGCGCACGACGAGATCTACCCGGACCAGGGCGCCAAGTGGGTCCGGCGGGACAGCAACCGGGCCGGCGGCCTGGAGGGCGGCATCACCAACGGCGAGCCGCTGATCGTCCGCGCCGCCAAGAAGCCGATCTCCAGCCTGCCGCGGGCACTGGCCACTGTGGACATGGTGACCGGCGAGCCGGCGCAGGCGATGCACCAGCGCTCCGACATCACGGCGGTGCCGCGTGCCGCGGTCGTCGCCGAGACCATGGTCGCGCTGGTCCTGGCGGAGGCCGTGCTGGAGAAGTTCGGCGGCGACTCGCTGCCGGAGACCCGCCGCAACGTCGAGGGCTACCTGGCCTCGCTGCGCGAGCGCGCCGAGAAGCGGCAGGTGCGGTGATGGCCCCGCGCGCCGTCGTGATCGGCCCGCCGGGCGCGGGCAAGACGACGATCGGCCGGCTGCTGGCGCAGCGCCTGGACGTGCCGTTCCGGGACACCGACGACGACATCGTGCGGACTGCGGGCCGGCCCATCTCCGACATCTTCGCCAACGACGGCGAGCCCGTTTTCCGGGCCATGGAAGAGGAAGCGGTCGCCGCGGCGCTGCGCGAGCACGACGGCGTGCTGGCGCTCGGCGGCGGCTCGGTGCTGTCCGAGCTCACCCGCGAGCGGCTGGCGGGGCATCCGGTCGTCTTCCTGTCCGTGGGCCTGGCCGAAGGCGCCAAGCGCGTCGGGCTGTCCACCGCGCGGCCGCTGCTGGCCGGGGTGAACCCGCGCGCCACCTTCAAGGCGCTGCTGGACGCGCGGCTGCCCATCTACCGCTCGGTGGCGTCCGTCGAGATCGCCACCGACCACGTGACGACCGGCGAGGTCGTGGAGCAGGTCGTCGCCGCGCTCGCCGCGAGCAGCACGCCGTCCAACTGATCAGAACTGAAGCCCGAAGGGACCATGATGACCGAGCCGGTGCGGATCAGGGTGGCCAGCCAGCAGCCCTACGACGTCGTGGTCGGCCGGGGACTGCTCGGCGAGCTCGTCGACTTCCTGCGCGACGCATCGGTGGTGGCGCTGGTGCACCAGCCCACCATCACCAACACCGTGGAAGCCGTGCGCGACGAGCTGGCCGCGGCCGGCGTGGACGCGCACCGGGTGGAGATCCCGGACGCCGAGGACGGCAAGAGCCTGCAGGTGGCCGGGTTCTGCTGGGAGGTCCTCGGCAAGGTCGGCATGGACCGCAACGGCGTCGTGGTGTCCTTCGGCGGCGGTGCGGTGACCGACCTCGCCGGGTTCGTCGCCGGGACCTGGATGCGCGGCGTGCGCGTGGTGCACGTGCCGACGACGTTGCTGGGCATGGTGGACGCCGCGGTCGGCGGCAAGGCCGGCATCAACACCGACGCGGGCAAGAACCTCGTCGGGCTGTTCCACGAGCCGAGCCTGGTGCTGGCCGACCTGGCGACGCTGGAGGGGCTGCCGCGCAACGAGCTCGTCGCCGGCATGGCCGAGATCGTCAAGGCGGGCTTCATCGCCGACCCGGAGATCCTGCGCCTCATCGAGGCCGGCCCGGCGGCGGCGACCGACCCGGCCGGCGACGTGCTGGGCGAGCTGGTGCGCCGGTCGATCCAGGTCAAGGCCGACGTGGTCGCCGCGGACCTGAAGGAATCGCACCTGCGCGAGGTGCTCAACTACGGCCACACCCTGGCCCACGCCATCGAGCGCCGGGAGCGCTACCGCTGGCGGCACGGCGCGGCGGTCAGCGTCGGGCTGGTGTTCGCCGCGGAGCTGGCCCGGCTCGCCGGGCGGCTGGACGACGAGACCGCCGACCGGCACAAGCGGGTCCTCGACCTGCTCGGCCTGCCCACCAGCTACGACCCGGACGCGCTCGGCCAGCTGCTGGAGGCGATGCGGGTGGACAAGAAGACCCGGTCCGGGGTGCTGCGGTTCGTCGTCCTGGACGGCCTCGCCAAGCCCGGCCGCCTGGAGGGCCCGGACCCGTCGCTGATCGCCGCCGCGTACTCGGCGGTCACCGGCGGCGAGGCCAGGTCGGGCTCGGAGGTGCTGCTGTGAAGGTGCTCGTCCTCAACGGGCCGAACCTCGGTCGGCTGGGCAAGCGGGAGCCGTCGGTCTACGGCAGCACGACCTACGCCGACCTGGTCGGGATGTGCGAGCGCGCGGGCGCGGAGCTGGGCGTCGAGGTGGAGGTCCGGCAGACCGACCACGAGGGCGAGATGGTCCAGTGGCTGCACGAGGCCGCCGACGAGCAGTGGCCGGTGGTGCTCAACGCGGGCGCGTGGACGCACTACTCGATCGCGGTGCGCGACGCGGCGGCGCAGCTCGCCGCCGACCTGATCGAGCTGCACATCTCCAACGTGCACAAGCGCGAGGAGTTCCGGCACGTCAGCTACCTGTCGGCGGTCTCCACCGCCGTCATCGCCGGGCTCGGCGTCGAGGGCTACCCGCTGGCCATCCGCTGGCTGGCCGACAAGGCGCGCAGCTAGTTCCCCTGGTCCGGGATCGTGAGTGCTTTGGGCTGCTGTAGAGGCTGTTTGGGATGTCGTGGTGTGAGGTGTGGTAGCGCGGGATTTGTCTTTGAAGCGGCGCAGCCGCTTAGCCCGCCCTCGCAGCTTGCACCGCTGCGGGTTCTCAGGGGTCTTCTCGCGAGGACAGCCCCGACGTGGTGAATTGGCTCATGAGTCGGGGATCCCACAGCGAGAAGGCGACCGTAATTCCCGCAGGGGGGCCGCTACCCGCACCGCCACGCAAGACGAGTTTGGAAACAGGCTCCATAGCGATCCAGAACACTCACGAACCGGACGTGCCTCGGTCCGTTCGGGATCTAAGTTGGGTGCAGGTGCCCTTCACCTCGGTGTTGGCGCGGGTCTGGGGGGAGCATCGGTGAGGGATCGGATCGGGCTGCGCTGGTTGGCCGCGCTGGCCGCCGTCGCGTTGCTGTCGGGTTGCACGCAGGTCGAGGGCGCGCCCGGCCCGCTGCCGCAGGCGGAGAAGCGGGTCGAGCCGCCGAAGGACCCGGTCGAGTTGGATGTCGGCGGCGAGCGCGGCAGCGCCGGGGTGGTGGCGGCCGGCGGGATGCCCGCGCCGTACAACTACGGACCGACCGTGCTCGTGGAGGACGGGAAGTACCGCACCTGGTGGTGCAGCCAGCTGCCCGGGGTCGGCCCGCCCGGTGACGACATCCTGACGGCCGAGTCGGGCAGCCCCGACGGCCCGTTCTTCGCCGCCGGCGGCGCGCCCGCGGTGCCGGTCTTCACCGGCCAGCCCGGCGCGTTCGACGGCATGCACACCTGCGATCCGTCGGTGTTGCGGGTCGACGGCCGCTACTACCTGTACTACACCGGCGCGGCGGGGGATCACGCGCACGGCAACGCCATAGGGGTGGCCAGCAGCGAGGACGGCCTGGCCTGGCGGCGGGAGGCCGGCGGCAGGCCGATCGTCCTGGCGTCCCGCGAGGTGAACCGGGAGAACGTCTACGGCGCGGGCCAGCCGTCCGCGCTGTACCTGGACGGCTGGTTCTACCTGATGTTCACCGACACCACGGCGTCCGGCGCGGGCTGGAACGGCGCGGGCCAGTTCGTGCTCCGCGCGCGCAATCCCGAGTTCACCGACCAGTTGCAGGCGTTGACGGAGCGGGGTTTCCAGCCGGCGGGCGCGCAGCGTTCGCGTTCGGTGGTGGACGCCTTCAGCGCGGACTGGATGTGGGTTCCGGCGCTGGACGCGTTCGCGATCGCCCACCAGACCTCGGCGGGCACCACGATCACCTTCTGGGACCGGGATTTCACCCGCCACCCCTACGAGCCGGTGGTCGTGCCCGGCCCCTGGCGGGAGGGCCCGGGCCTGGTCCGCAGCTCCGAAGGGCACGCCCCGGCGTCCACAGTGGATCCGTGCGGCACGGTTCCAGTGGACGTTCTCCGCGCCACTGCGGAGTTTCCGTCGCCGACCGATATCCGCCACTTCGGCATCGATGTCGCCGGTGCCGACGGGTGCCGGACGACCGCGCAGGCCGCGGCGGTCCTCGACGGGTTCGCGGTGCCGTCCCCGGCCCGCACCGTGGACGTGGTGCGGGCCGGCCAGCGGGTCCGCGTCGAGCGCCGCTCCGTCGCCGAGCAGCTGGTCACGAGGGTTCTCGACGAGCGGGTGCCCGCGCTGGACGAGCTCCCGGTGGCAGGCACCATCCGTTCCGCGGCGCCCGCCCTGCGGTCCCCGCAGGGCGCGGTCGGCCTGCTCGACGACAAGGGTCGGCTGTGGACGGTGACCGCGGAGGTGGCGGCCGCGAACGGTTCGCCGGTCACCGACGTCTCCCAGCAGGAGTGGGACGCGCGCACCCCGGCCGGTGACCTCCGCCGCTGATCAGCGCCCGGCGACCAGGTCCGCGACCCGCAGGTCGGTCAGGAACATGTAGCCGGGCGCGTGCGTGATCGCCAGCTCCGGGCGCGCCTCGGCGAGCACCGCCTGCGGCGTGACGCCGCACGCCCAGAACACCGGGACCTCGTCGGCTTCGAGCGGCATCGGGTCGCCCCAGTCCGGTGTGGACGGATCAGCGATGCCGAGCTCCGCCGGGTCGCCGACGTGCAGCGGCGCGCCGTGCGCGAACGGCAGCTCGGCCGTCACGGCGACGGCGCGCTCCACCTCGGACCGCCTGATCGCCCGCATGGACACCACCACCGGCCCGTGGAACCGGCCGACCGGCCGGCAGCGCAGCGACGTGCGGAACATCGGCACGTTCCCGCCGGTTTCCAGGTGGCGCAACCGAACCCCGGCGGCGAGCAGCCGTTCTTCCGCGCTGAAGCTGCAGCCGAGCAGGAAGGCGACGAAGTCGTCGCGCCAGAGCTCGCGCACGGAGTCCACTTCGGACTCTACGATGCCGTGCCGGTGCACCCGGTACTTCGGCAGGTCCGTGCGGAGATCGGCGTGCGGCGCCACCCGCAGCCGGTCCGCGACCCCGGGGGCGGTGGCCTCCAGCAGCGGCAGTGGCTGCGGGTTCTGCCGGCAGAACTCCGCGAACTCGTCCGCGAGCTCGCCGGGGAGGACGGCCAGGTTCGCCTGCACGTAGCCGGCGCAGAGGCCGGTCGTGACGGCGCGCCAAGCCCCGGCCCGGATGCTCTCCCGTGCCGCCGCCGGCGTGGATTCCGCTGTGATGGAAGGCATTTCGGCACCCTTCAGTCGAGGTCGGCGTCGCGGGTTTCCGGCCCGCGCAGCGCGCCGACCGCGGTCAGCACCCCGCCCAGCACGATCAGCACGATCGGCGTGTATTCGTACGGCATGCGGCGAGTCAGGCCGAGGGCAAGCTTGTGCCGGTGTTGCCGGTGAGCAGTTCGCGTAGTCGGGGAAGTCGGCCTGCTTGACAGAAAATGTCGATTGTGGATGGTGAATGCAGAGGCGGCCGTTTGAACGGTTCGCCGATCGCCTAGCAGGAGTGGCACGAGCACCGGGCCGGCGACCTCCTCTGCTGACGGTCTACGCCGGTCGGTAGAGGTCGACGTCGAGCGAAATCGAATCACTTATTGATCTGGATGGCAAAAATGTGATGTCAAGCGGCGTAGCGGACCGCGGGTTTGCCAAAGTAAGAGCAAACTCGGCCAGGCAATTCTTGTAGCCGGTGGAGGAAGGAACGGACCGCGTGCTCCAACTCGGCGGGGGTTTTCGGGGCTGCGTTGGTGGACACGGCGCGTTTGAGGTTGGCATTGAGGATCACGTCCGGGTTCAGCTCGGGGCTGTATCCGGGTGGGCAGTCCATCTCGATCGCCTCGGCGTGCACACCGATCCATTGCTGGACGATCTTGCGGCGGTGGACGGGGTGTCCGTCGACGATCAGATGGACCTTGCGGCCCAGGTAGCGGGTCAGCCGGTCCAGGAATGGCAGGAACACCCTGGCATTGAACGACCCCGGCGTAGACGGTGAAGTGCAGCTCGCCCCGGTCAGCCCAAACGTGGTCGGGACGTGCTCAGCCACCGCATACCGCAGCCTGCGCTGCTGGTGGGCGCTCAATGCTTTTTGCTCACCGGGCTTGCGACCCCGTCGACGCTGGCAAGCCGCTTCGGACCGCCTTTTCACCACGCCCACACCCACCTGGACACCGACTGCGGCGCCACCGCAAACACCCGCGCCACCTCGGACTGAGTCATCCCACCTTGGACAGTCGTGAGACCACCCTGCGCTGCAAATCCTCCTGTGCTTCAAGGGATAACCTCCGCGCGTCCCGCACACCAGCGATCATGCCAGGGAATTTGGTCAGTGTCCTGACCCCGAAGGCGGTGGTGAGGGCTCGCGGACTCCTTGCGGGTGAAGTGAACACATGACGACTGAAACTGGTTACCGACAGTATATGATCAGGGTTGTGCAGCTGCGATACAGTTACCGACTGTATCCGACGTCGGGGCGGCAGACCGCGTTGGCAAGGGCGTTGGGGTGTGTCCGCGTGGTGTTCAACGACGCGCTCAAAGCGCATCAGGTCAAGGACATGACGGATGTGCTCTCGTCGATGTGCGCTCGTCTGTATGGGCAGCGTGCGGCGAAGAACCGTGCTGCTCGTGCGGTGGCAGCGGCGACCAGCGAGGGCGCCGAGTGAAGAAGTTCGAGCCACGTCCCGGCTTTGTGGTGCAGGCGTTTCGGTTTGCGCTAGACCCGAACATGACCCAGGATGCGGCGCTGCGGTCGCATTGCGGTGCTGCCCGCGTCGCCTATAACTGGGCCGTGTCCTGGGTGGCCGCTTCGTGGTGGCAGCGCCGTGCTGAGGAGTCCTACGGCATCCCAGAGGACTGCTTGACGCCGTGGCGCCCGTGGTCGTTGCCCGCGCTGCGGAAGGAGTTCAACCAGGCCAAGAAGACCGACCCGAGGTTCGTCGGCTGGTGGGAGAACTCCAAGGAGGCGTACAACACCGGCCTGGCGGGCGCTGCCGCCGCGCTCGATAACTACGCCAAATCCAAACGCGGGCAGCGCAAGGGCAAGCGGGTCGGGCTACCTCGGCGGAAGTCCAAGCATAGGGCGCGGCTGGCGTGCCGGTTCACGACCGGCACTATCCGCATCGAGCCCGACCGGCGACACGTCACGCTGCCCCGGCTGGGCACGATCCGCACCCATGAGAACACCCGCAAGCTGCAGCGCCGCCTGGCGAACGGTACCGCCCACATCCTGTCGGCCACCGTCCGGTCGGAGCGCGGCAGGTGGTTCGTATCCTTCCAGGCTGAGATCCAGCGCGTCACCAGTGTCCCGGCGCGGCCGGATGTTGCGGTCGGTGTGGACCTGGGCATCAAGCACCTGGCGGTCATTGCCGACAGCCAAGGCGAGGTCAGATTTGAGCCCAACCCCGCACACCTGGACGGCGCGCTGAAGAAGCTGTGGCGTCTGTCTCGGCAGGTGTCGCGCCGTCAGGGGCCGGACCGGCGCACCGGCCAGAGACCCTCCAAGCGATGGGTTGAGGCGAACGCTGCATGCAACCGGGTACACCACCGGGTGGCGAACCTGCGCATGGACGCCATCCACAAGCTGACCACCACTATTGCGGCCGAGTATGGACATGGGGTGGTGGAAGACCTCAATGTCGCTGGGATGCTCAAGAACCGGCGGCTGGCACGGAAGATCGTCGACGCCGGTTTCGGAGAGATCCGGCGGCAGCTCACCTACAAGACCGGATGGACGGGCGGCCTGCTGCACATCGCGGATCGCTGGTACCCGTCCTCCAAAACCTGCTCGGACTGCGGCCACGTGAAAGCCAAGCTGCCGCTGCACGTCCGGGCCTTCCACTGCGACTTCTGCCCGCTCGTGATGGACCGGGACGAGAACGCAGCACGCAACCTCGCCGCCCTCGCAGCGGCCGGCATGACGGGTACCGGAGTGGCCGGAGACCCGGACGCGCAAGCGTCGAACGACCGTGGAGCCGACCAGAAGACCCGCGCCACCCGACCCAGCCGCAAGGCTGGGCCGGGGCGGGCAGGTGGCGCAATCCCGCGGCAGCGGAAGGAAGCGGTACATCGTCATCAGGACACCGAAGCTCTCACGCTTTGGTGACACCGTTACGAACCTTCTGGGCGGAAACGCTCGGATTGCTGAGACTCGCAGAAGATCTTGGCAACGGCATCCACACCACGGCGAACGAGAACATGGCCAACGCCGCCCGGGTGCACGCCATCGAGCGCGGCCAGGATCCGGGCCGGCTGCCGCTGTTCGTCTCGGGCGGCAACGGGCCGCTGCACGGCCCGGGCGTGGCGCGGGCGCTCGGGTCGCCGTCGATGGTCGCGCCGCCGGCCGCCGGGGTGCTCAGCGCGCTGGGCTTCCTGTCCGCGCCGATGTCGATCGACATCGTCCGCTCCCGGCACGCGCTGCTCGGTGAGATCGGGCTCGACGACGCGCGGGCGCTGTTCGCGGAGATGGAACGCGAGGGCGCCGAGGTGCTGACCGCGTCCGGTGTCGCGGCCGCCGCCGTCGTCCACGAGCGGACGCTGGAGATGCGGTTCGTGGGGCAGGGCAGCGAGATCGAGGTGCCGGTCCCGCCGGTCGGCGACGGCTGGCGCGACGAGGTGCTGGCGAGCTTCCGGCGGCAGTACGCGCAGCGCTTCGGCACGGTCGCCCCGACCGGCGTCGAGCCGGAACTGCTCACCTGGCGGGTCACCGCGCGCGGCCCGGAACCGCCCGCCCGGCTCGGCTTCGAGTCCACTTCGGACGGCCAGGACGCGCTGATCGGGCACCGCGACGCCTACTTCGCGCCGGGCGGCTACGCCCCGACGCCGGTCTACGACCGGTACCGGCTGCGCGCCGGCGCGGTGCTGACCGGGCCCGCGCTGGTGGAGGAGCGGGAAGCGACGCTGCTCGTCCCGCCCGGTGCGCGCTGCACCGTCGAGGCCGACAGCAGCATCTTCGTCGAGTTCGCCCTGGGAGGTTCCCGATGAGCCGCGTCGATCCGGTGCTGGTCGGCCTGGTCGCCAACCGGCTGCACTCGCTGCTCGACGAGCAGCAGGCCGCCCTGGTGCACACCGCGTTCAGCCCGGTGGTGCGCGAATCCCTGGACCTGGCCTGCGCCGTGTTCAACTCGGCGGGGGAGATGGTGGGGCAGTCCAGCGGCGGCACTCCCGGGCACATCAACGCGATGGCCACCGGGATGCGGCACATCGTCGCCGAACACCCGCCCGAGGTCCTGGCCGACGGCGACGTGCTGATCACCAACGACCCGTGGATGACCTCGGGGCAGATCAACGACATCACCATCGCCACCCCGGTGTTCCGGGGCGGGGCGCTGATCGCGTGGTTCGCGAGTTGCTGCCACTCGCCGGACATCGGCGGCCGGATCCTGTCCGCGGCGGCCACCGAGGTCTTCGAGGAGGGGCTGCGGCTGCCGATCCTGAAGCTGCGGACCGCGGAAGGTCCTAATAGGACGCTGGAGCGGTTGATCCGGGCGAACGTGCGGACGCCGAACGAGACCATGGGTGACATCTACGCGCAGGTGTCGGCCAACCAGGTCGGCATCCGCAGCCTCGACCGGATGCTGGACGAGTTCGGCCTCGACGGCATCGACGAGGTCGCCGCCGAGATCATGCTGCGCTCCGAGCAGGCGCTGCGCGCGGCGCTGCGGGAGATCCCCGACGGCACGTACTCGGCGAGCATGGACTCGGACGGCTTCGACGGCGACGCGATCCACCTGGCGGTCGCGGTGACCGTCGACGGCGACGCCGTCCGCGTCGACTACGCGGGTTCGTCGCCGCAGTCCCCGCACGGCGTCAACGTGGTGCTCAACTACACCCGGGCGTACACGTCGTTCGCGATCAAGGCGGCGCTGGCGCCGGAGGTGCCGCACAACGCCGGGTCGTTCCGGCCGGTCGAGGTGGCCGCGCCGCGCGGTTCGGTGCTCAACTGCGTCGAACCCGCGCCCGTCGCCTCCCGCCACCTCGTCGGGCACTTCCTGCCCAGCCTGCTCTTCGAGGCGCTCCGCCCGGCCGTGACCGGTGGTCTGCCTGCGGTGAGCGCGGACGCCCTGTGGATGACGGTGTGGCGCGGCGCCGGCATCGACGAGCCGCAGCCGTTCACGCTGACGGTCTTCGGCGCGGGCGGGACCGGCGCGCGGCCGGACAAGGACGGGCTGAACACCACCGGTTTCCCGACCGGTGTGCGCGCCGCGCCGACCGAGGTGCTGGAAACCCTGACGCCGCTGGTGCAGTGGCGCCGGGAGCTGCGGCCGGATTCCGGTGGTGCGGGGCGGTTCCGCCGACTCCCGGGTGCGGCTGCGCTTCCCGGGCGGGGGCGGCTACGGCCATCCGGAGGCCCGGCCGGTCGACCGCGTTCTCGACGACGTCGTCAACGGCTACGTGGGCATCGACGCCGCGCGCGAGCTCTACGGCGTGGAGATCGAGTACACCGGCGACCCGGATGCGCTGGTGCGGCCGCCCGATTCCTACCGCGTCCGGAGCGCGACACCGCGCCGCTGACGGTGGGGCGCCTTCGGAAGGCGTTCCACCAGGATCACCGCTCGCCGGTGCCCGCCTCGACGCTCTGCACGGTGAGCTGGTTGCCGGGCAGCTTGTCGTTCGCGCAGCCGGTTTCGGGGTTGTCGAACGCGATGTACATCGACGCCGTTTCCTGCGGCGGGTAGATCCGCAGACCCTTGGCCGTTTCCGGTCGGCAGGCGGCGGTCTCGTAGTTCTCGACGGTCGCGAACCCGATCACGGCGGCGGCCTTCTCGCCGGGCTGGAGGGTGATCGCCGGCCCCTTCTCGTCGACCCGGGCGGCGGCCGCGCCGATCTGGTGCCCGTCATCGCCGCCGACGTAGGACACGCCCGGGAAGCCCTGGATCACGCACTCGTCGCCGCTGGTGTTGGTGAAGATCAGCGGGCGGTAGTGGGTGCCGGCCGCCGCGCCGCCCCTGCCGAACGAGAGCTGGAGATCCGTGGCCTTGCAGAGCCCGTTGTCCGGCTTCTGCTCCGGCTTGGCGGTCGTCGATCCGGCGACCGTGGTCTCCGGGGTCGAGCCGGAACCGGTCGACTCGGCGGGGGCCGAGTTCGCGGGCGGGTCCTGGATGATCGATCCCGGTCCGTCCGCGTTCGATCCGCCGGGGCTGCAGGCCGCCAGCCCGACCGTCAGCGCAGCCGCCGCGACCGCGAGAATCCTCGCTCGAATCATCGATTCCGCCTCTCCGTGCACCAATGTCGGCCGTAGGACGCGCGGTCGCCGGTCAGGTTGCCGGAGTTGTTCGATCTGTGATCAACGGTCGCCGAGGAGCCCGGCCACCAGCCCGCGGGCGTAGGCGGTGTCGAGACCGCTGGGGCGGAACAGGATGCGGTACATCATGGGGGCGACGACGTGGTCGACGACCGCCTCCGTGCCGGGTGCGCTCTCGCCGCGTTCGGCCGCGCGGGCGAGGATGACGTCGATCTGCTCGGCCGCGTAGGCCGAGCACTGACCGGCGTTGCTGCCGTCCGGGTCGCCGAGCAGCGCGTCGCGGATGTAGGCGCGGCCCGGGGGAGAGGTCATCTCCTCCAGGAACTGCTCGGCCCAGCCCGTCAGGTCGGCGGCCAGGGCGCCCCGGTCCTCCGGCGGAGCCTCGGGGCGCAGCCGCTCGACCGCCACGTCCGACAGCAACTCCTGCAGATCGCCCCAGCGGCGGTAGATCGTCGACGGCGTGACCCCGGCGCGGGATGCCACCAGCGGAACCGTCAGCGCGTCCCGGCCCACCTCGGTCTCGAGCTCGCGCACGGCGTTGTGCACCGCTTCCTGGACCCGGGCGCTGCGCCCGCCCGGACGCACCATCGGCTTCCTACCCATGACCCAACCTTAAAAGGCGATTTCAGATTGGATTTGCGTGGCGGTGCGGGTGGCGGAACCCCTGCGGGATTTGCCGTCGCCGCCTGGACTGTGGGAGCCCCGACTTGCGTATGACCAATACGCGGCATCGGGGACTGGCCTCGCCCAGTAGCCCAGAAGGGCGGGCACAGTCTGAGAACCCGCGGCGGTGCAAGCTGAGTCCCACACCGCATGCGGCTGACGCCGCATCCTGAAAAGCCCTAAAGCAAGGTCATTGCTTCTAGCGGCGTCTAGGCCACCGGCGCGAGCTCGCGGGCGGGCTCGGTCTGCTCGTACGCGTGCCCGACCCGGAGGAGCAGGTCCTCCGCGAAGGGCTTCCCGAGCAGCTGCATGCCGATCGGCATGCCCGCCTGGTCGCGGCCGACCGGCACGGACAGCGAGGGCACCCCGGTGACGTTGGCGGGAGCGGACAGGCGCACGTAGGCGTCGGAGGCGCTCTCGCTCGTGCCGTCGGGCCAGGTGATCGATTCCGCACCGGCCCGCACGGCGGTCACCGGCACCGTCGGCGCGGCGATCACGTCGACCTCCGCCAGCATGCGCGCCCATTCCTGGCGCATCAGCGTCTGCGCGCGCTGGGCGCGCAGGTAGTCCGCGGCGGACATCAGGGCGCCGGCTTCGAGGAGGATGCGGACATCGGGCCCGTAGGCGTCGGGCGCCGTTCGCAGGGTCTGCTCGTGGTACGCGGTGGCCTCGGGCACCATCAGGCCCCAGTGCGTCGACTTGATGTAGCGCGTCATCGGGATCTCGACCTCGACCGGCCGGGCACCGAGGCTCGCGAGGCGGTCGACGGCCTGCCGGACCGCGGCCTCGACCTCCGGGGCGACCCGGTCGAAGTAGTAGTTGCGCGGCACGCCGACGCGCAGGCCCGTCAGGTCGGTTCCGGCGGGCGGCCGGTGGTCTTGGTCGCGCCCGGCGAGGACGGCCAGGACCAGGGCCGCGTCCTCGACGGTGCGGGTGATGGGGCCGACGTGGTCCAGGGACCAGGACAGCGACGTGACGCCCTGCCGCGGAACGAGGCCGTACGTCGGCTTGAGGCCGACCACCCCGTTCAGCGCGGCCGGCACCCGGATCGAGCCGCCGGTGTCGGTGCCCAGGGCGAACGTCGCCGCTCCCGCCGCGACCGCGACGGCGGACCCGCCGCTGGAGCCCCCGGCGATCCGCTCCTGGTCCCAGGCGTTGTTCGTCTGCGGCGTGATCAGCCCGTAGGCGAACTCGTGGGTGTGGGTCTTGCCGAGCAGGACGGCGCCGGCCGCCGTCAGGCGCGCGGCGACGGTGCTGTCGGCGTCCGCGCGGTGACCGGCCCGCGCCCGGGAACTCGCGGTGGTCGCCGTGCCGGCGACGTCGATGAGGTCCTTGAGCCCCATGGGAATTCCGCGCAGCGGGCCCTGGGACCGGTCGGCCGCGAGCGCCTCCTGGCGCGCTCGTTCCGCCATCACCGAGACGTAGGCCTGCAGGCGCGGTTCGACCTGCTCGATGCGGCCGAGCACCGAGTCCACCAGTTCGACGGGCGACAGCCGTCCGGCCCGCATCTCCGCGGCGGCGGCCGCGACGGTCAGCTCATACGGTTGCATCGGGCCGCTCCTCGTCTGCGCGGTGGGCGGGCGCGGTGTCCCCGAAGTCCAGCTCCCGGAGCAGCGAGACGACGGAGTGGATGTATTCGGCCGTGGCCGCGACCTCGGCGTGGCGGTCGGCCGCCAGCGGGAGCCCGGAGCGGGCGGCCCACCGGGCGGCCTCCGGCGGCGTGAGTCCAGCGGACATGAGCGCGCCCTCCTGTCGAATAAAAGCTAACGGTTTGCTTTAGTCGACTGTAGGGCCTATCGTGCCTTAAAGCAATCGGATTGCTTTTAGTTGGCGCGATCGGGCAGACGGAGGAAACGAAGGAACATGAACGAACCCGCCGCGACGTGGACCGTGGGCGGCACGACCGTCCACCGCATCGACGAGGTCCTCCTGCCACCGGCGACCGGGCCGTGGCTGCTGCCCGACGCCACCCCGGACGTGGTCGCGCGGCAGGACTGGCTGCGCCCGGACTTCGCGGACCGCGAGGGCGTCCTACGCCTCGACAGCCACAGCTTCGCGCTGGTCGTGGGCGGGCTGCGCGTCCTCGTCGACACCGGCATCGGCAACGGCAAGACCCGGGCGAACCCGGCGTGGCACGACCTGCGGACCGACTACCCGGAGCGTCTCGTGGGAGCCGGATTCGCGCCGGACTCCGTCGACCTGGTCGTCCTCACCCACCTGCACACCGATCACGTCGGCTGGAACACGCGCGACGAACGGGGCGAATGGGTACCCACCTTCCCCCGCGCCCGCTACGTCGTCTCCCGCGCCGAGCGGGGGTTCTGGGCCGGGTACGACATGGACGAGCCGCGGCGGCAGATGTTCCGCGACTCCGTGCACCCGGTCGAGGACGCGGGATTGCTCGACCTGGTCGACGTCCCGGCGGAGGGCGCCGAAATCGCGCCCGGCCTGCGCCTGCTGCCGACTCCCGGTCATACGCCCGGCCACGTCGCCGTCCGGCTGAGCAGCGGCGGAGAGACGGCGCTGATCACCGGCGACTGCGTCCACCACCCCGTCCAGCTCGCCGAGCCGGACATCGGCAGCTGCGTCGACATCGACCCCGAACAGGCCGGAGCCACGCGCCGATCCGTGCTCGCATCGCTCGCCGACACCGGAACCCTGTTGCTGGGAACCCATTTCCCGCCGCCGACCGCGGGCCGGGTGATCACCGACGGTGACGCCTACCGCCTCGTGCCGGAACCCGGAGGCCGCTAGTCGCCAGCCCACGACCGACCATGGCTCCCGGTCACCGAGCGCACGCACCTCCCCGGTCGACCGCAATTTCAATGGAAATCGGACCTTCGATTTCCATTGAAATTGCGGTCCACCCTCGGTGCCGGGGTGCAGGCGTTACCGGGCGTGGCTGCGGGCATCACCCGTCGGTGGTGCAGCTTCTCGCGAAGTCGTCCTGACCCGCCGCTGCGCGAGGTCAGGCGCTGCGGCGGAAGGTGCGGCGGTAGGCCGCGGGGCTGGTGCCGAGGCGCAGCCGCAGGTGCTTGCGCAGCGATGCCGCGGTGTTCAGACCGGACTGCTCGGCCACCGCCTCGATCGGCAGGTCCGTGGCCTCCAGCAGGTGGCGGGCGTGCTCGATGCGCTGCTGCAGCAGCCAGTCCAGCGGGCTGGTGCCGGTCTCCTCCCGGAACCGGCGGGTGAAGGTCCGCACGCTCATCCCGGCGTGCGCCGCCGCGTCGTCCAGGGTGAGCGGCTCGGCGAGCCGTTCCAGCAGCCACGCCCGGGTCGGCGCGGTGCCGGAACCGCTGGTCTCCGGCAGCGGCCGCTCGATGAACTGGGACTGGCCGCCGTCCCGCCACGGCGGCACGACGCAGGACCGGGCCGCGCGGTTGGCCACCTCGCTGCCGTGGTCGCGGCGGAGCACGTGCAGGCACAGGTCGATCCCGGCGGCCACGCCGGCCGAGGTCAGCACGTCGCCGTCGTCCACGAAGAGCACGTCCGGGTGCAGCTCCACCTGCGGGTACAGCCGCCGGAAGCGCGCCGCGTGCGCCCAGTGCGTGGTGGCCGGGCGGCCGTCGAGCAGGCCCGCCGCCGCGAGCACGAACGCGCCGGTGCAGATCGACATGATCCGCGTGGTGCCGGGCAATCCGGCCAGGTAGCCGGCGAGTTCGGGGGACAGGCTGCCGTCCGTGCACGGCCCTTCGACGTAGGTGCCCGGGATGATCAGCGTGTCCGGCGCGGCCAGGAAGTCCGGGCTGGCCCCGGGCAGGATCGAGAAGCCCTTGGTGGTGCTGATCGGGCCGCCGTCGAGGCTGCAGACCTGGATGTCGTAGAGCGGCTCGCCGCTCTCGTCGCGGGCTCCGGAGAAGATCTGCGGGGCGATCGCCAGGTCGAAGCCGACGACGTCGGAGAGGCCCAGGACGGCGATTCGGTGCGGGGCGGCCATGGCCGGATCTTCTCACATATTGTCTTCCCGGCCACTGGTTCCGCCCCGCCGTTTCGGCGAGGCTCTTCGATGTGATCAGTACTGGGACCGCGCGACGCGTCCACCCCGCCTGGTGGGTCGCGGCCGTCGCCTTCATCGCCCTGCTCGGGTCCGCCGCCTTCCGGTCGATGCCCGGCGTGTTCATGAATCCGCTGCACGACGAGTTCGGCTGGCCGCACAGCGTCATCTCGGCCGCCGTGTCGCTGAACCTCCTCCTCTACGGCCTGACCGCGCCGTTCGCCGCGGCCCTGATGGCGCGCTTCGGCATCCGCCGGGTCACCGTCGCCGCGCTGCTGCTCATCGCGGCCGGCAGCGGGCTGACGGTGTTCATGACCGCCAGCTGGCAGCTGATCGTGTGCTGGGGCCTCCTCGTGGGCCTGGGCACCGGGTCGATGGCGCTGGCCTTCGTGTCCACAGTGGTCGACCGGTGGTTCGTGCAGCGGCGCGGCCTCGTCAGCGGCGTGCTGACCGCGGGCAGCGCGACCGGTCAGCTGATCTTCCTGCCGCTGGCGGCCGTGCTCGTCGAGAGCGACGGCTGGCGCTTCACCTCGCTGGTCATCGCGGGCACCGCGCTGCTGGTCGGCTTGCTGGTGTGGCTGGTGATGCGCGATCACCCGCGCGACGTCGGCGTCACCGCCTACGGCGCGACGGGCGACGAGCCGGAGCCGGAGCGCGACCGCGGCAACCCGGCCGCGGTCGCGCTGCGCGCCCTCCGCGACGCGGCCCGCAAGCCCGCTTTCTGGCTGCTGGCGGGCGGATTCGCGATCTGCGGGGCGAGCACCAACGGGCTGGTGAACACGCACTTCGTGCCCGCCGCGCACGACCACGGCATGCCGACCACGACCGCCGCCGGGCTGCTCGCGGTGATCGGCGTGTTCGACGTGCTCGGCACGGTGCTCTCCGGCTGGCTGACCGACAAGGTCAACCCGCGCCTGCTGCTCGCCGCCTACTACACGCTGCGCGGCCTGTCGCTGTTCGTGCTGCCGCAGCTGCTCGGCCCCTCGGTGGAGGCGAGCATGGTGCTGTTCGTGGTGTTCTACGGGCTGGACTGGGTGGCCACCGTGCCGCCGACCATGGCGCTGTGCCGGGAGCACTTCGGGCCTCGCGCCTCGGTGGTGTTCGGCTGGGTGTTCGCCTCGCACCAGATCGGCGCGGCGGCCATCGCCAGCATCGCGGGCGTGGTGCGCGACCAGTTCGGCGACTACGCCGCCGCCTGGTACGGCGCGGGCCTGCTCTGCCTGCTGGCGACGGCGTTCTCGGTGTCGATCCGGGTCGCCGGGCCGCGGTCGAAGCCGGAACCGGTCACCACGGGGTCAGCGTCACGGTGATCGACTTCGGCGCCCCGTCCTGGATGTAGGAGGCGAAACCGGCCACGTCGTCGAAGGCGAACCCGTAGGCCTTGCCGTCCTCGGTGTTGGCGTGCATCACCTTGGCGAAGTGGTTGGTGACCTGGTGCTGGTAGAACGCCCCAGGATCGGTGCCGGGCTGGTCGGCCAGGTCCAGCAGGATGGAGCGGTTGAAGCCGGCGCCCAGGATGGCCGCCACCGGACCGGTGATGCCGTCGTTCGGGGCGGCCAGCGCGCCGTCGCAGAACAGGACGTCCCTTGTAGACGGTCGTCCGATCGGCTGCACGCCGCCGTCGAAGTTGAAGGTGTCGCCGGAGATCTGGCCCGTGAAGATGCGGCCGTCGCCGGTGTTCACCTTCAGCTGGCTGCCCTGGTACTTGGCCCAGACCTCGTCGATGTAGGAGTCGTAGTAGCTGCCGGAGAACGCGCCGAGGTCGAGCCCGTGGCCCGGCGCGATCACCCGCAGGTCCTGCTGCCGCAGCCCGGCGAAGTCCGCGTTCTCGGTGACACCGCTGAGGATCTTCTCGCGGCCCCCGGCGGGCACCGTGCCCGTCGTCTGGTCCTGCGCGCCCTGCAGCCGGATCGACAGCGGCACGCTGAACATGTCGACCATCGTCGTGTTGCAGTACATCCCGTCGGGCTTGAGGGTGAATTCGATGGTGTCGTGCAGGATCGAGTGGTTCGGGTCGGTGTCGACCCAGCCCGCCGGGTACTGCAGCGCGGGCTTGCCGTCGCCGCCCGAGACGACCTTGAACTTCAGCTTCTCGCCGAGCGCGAAGTAGATCCGGCCGGACATGCTCGGCAGGTTCAGCGTCGTGTCGCCGCTGCCCTGCAGCGGGATGGCGTAGTCGGCGAAGCCGTCGGAACCGTTGTCGGACGGCGAAACCGGCACCAGCTGCCCGTCGGGCGAGACCCGGCACTGCTCGCCGGAGTCGAGGTTCACGCCGACGACGTAGACCCAGACGGACGCGTTGTCGAACTGGCCGCTGCGGTTGACGATCGTCAGCGGTAGCGGGACGTCGGGAGCGCGGCGGCCGGCGAAGGCCGGGGCGGCGGCGAGGCCGCCGATGGCGGGCACGGCGAGGGCGGCGGCGGAGACGCCGCCGAGGAAGGATCGTCTGCTGAGCACGGCGCTTCCCTTCGGGGTGGGAATAAGTTTTGGGTCACAACAATTGTGTGAGCGGCCACAACGGCCGCCAATACCCCGAAGCGCCGCCGCCGACTACCCGATCCAGCCCAGCGTTCGAGCCATTACCAGGACAATCGGCAACGGCCCTGGTGAATACCGCGAAAAATGCCCGGTGTGCGCCGCGCACCTGTGAATCGGGGCGGTAGCTGTCGATCGGTTGCAACTCGGTGACGACGGCCTGGCGCGACCGATCGGCGCGGGCGGCCGCAGTGACCGCCCGGCCTGGCCGGTCGCGCCCAACGTCGTCACGACGACCGCCGCGAACACCGGGCCGGCGGCGGCGGCACAGCGCCTCCGCCGGTGGTGCGATCTCGATCAGGAAGCGTTGCGGAGCCGTCAGGTAAGCGCCGCGATCACGTGTGCGGTGGCCTCGGCGATGAGGGCCTGGTCGTATTCGGCGTCTTTGGCGGCCTTGCCGGACATGATCGAGATGACGAGCGGCGCGGAGTCCGGGGGCCACACGATGCCGATGTCGTTGAGCGTGCCGTAGTCGCCGGTGCCGGTCTTGTCGGCCACGGCCCACCCCTGCGGTGTGCCGGCCCGGATGCGTTGGGCGCCGGCGGCGGTGGCGTTGCGCGCCAGCAGATCGTGGAGGAAGGCGCGTTTGTCGGCGGGCAGGACGTCCCCGAGCACGATCCGCTGGTAGTCGGTGCCGATCGCGCGGGGCGAAGTCGTGTCGCGCGGGTCTCCCGGGACGGCGTCCGCGATCGTCGGCTCCATCCGGTCCATCCGGGTGACCGTGTCGCCGAGGCCGCGGGCGAACGCCGTGAGTTCGGCGGGCCCGCCGAGGTCGCGGAGCAGGAGGTTGCCCGCCGTGCCGTCGCTGTAGCGGACCGCGGCGTCGCACAGCTGACCGATCGTCATCCCCGTGGCCACGTGCTGCCTGGTGATGGCGGAGCTCTTCATGAGATCGCCCTCGGTGTACGTGACGACCGCGTCCAGGTGCGACATCGGGTTGCGCTGCAAGACCGCTGCCGCCGCAAGTCCCTTGAACGTGGAGCAGAACGCGAATCGTTCGTCCGCTCGGTAGGCGACGGTTGCACCGGTGCCGGTGGCGAGGGCGTACACCCCCAGGCGAGCGTCGAACTTCCGCTCCAGCTCGGCCAGGCCGGCATGGTGATCATCCGCCGCAGGCGAGAGCGGCGCCGTGGCGGGAGGAGGAGCGGGCGTCCCGCCGTTCGTGCAGGCGGCCAACGGCAGAATCGCCGCCATCCCCAGGAAAGCGCGGCGAGTCGTCGGCTGCGATGTTGCGGTCTCGCTGCGACGGCGATCCGAATGCTGTTGTCCGCCCGGGATCACCCGACGTCCGATGCGGATTCCTGGTTGCTGCAAAGAAGTTCTCCGTTCGATTCCGAGGCCGGGGTCTCGGCCCGCCGCCAATCAAGCAGCACCCGTCGGATAGCGCCAATCCGCACCACGCCGCCACGCGATAGCCGTTCGATATGGCCCCAGATGCCGCCGGGTTCCGCCGCGAACGGGACGCGGGAAAAATGCTCACCACCTCCCGGAACCCGGGACCGGAGAAGCCGCGACGGCCCGCGTGCCCGGCGCGGTACGGTACGGATGATGTCAAGTCTTGTCGCGCGTTCTTGCACCGAGCGCGGGGAACTCGTGCTGCTCCACCGGGGCGGCGCGCTGGAGCTCCGGGTCAACGGCGTTTTCGTGATGGACACGGTGCACACCGAGACCGAACGGCTGCTCGCCAGCGCCACCCTGCGGGCCGCCGCCCGGACCGACCGGGTGCTGGTCGGCGGCCTGGGGCTGGGGTTCACGCTGCGGGAAGTGCTGGCCGATCCGCGGGTCCGCGAAGCGCACGTCGTCGAGATCGAGCCGGACCTGATCGACTGGCACCGCCGCGGGCTCGTCCCCGAAACCGCCGATGCGATCCGGGACGACCGGGTGGTGTTCCGCGTCGGCGACGTCGCCGAGGTGCTCGACGCGCAGCCGCCCGGCAGCTTCGACGTCCTGCTGCTCGATGTGGACAACGGCCCGGACTTCCTCGTCTACGACGGCAATTCCGCTCTTTACCGGGCCGATTTCCTGGTCCGCTGCAGGGAGAGGCTCACCCCGGAAGGCACCGTGGCGATCTGGTCGGCCGACACCTCCCCGGACCTCAGTGCCGCCATGCACGAGGTCTTCGGGAACTACGAGGAGATCCCGATCCCGGTGACGCTGGGGCAGCGGGAGACGACCTACCACCTGTTCCTGGGCCGCCGGGCTCGTGGGTGAAGGTTCCGGTCCGCACCGGAACGAACGCTCACGAGAGCAGGTCGAGTTCCAGCAGGCTGGGCTCCAAGACTCCCTCCAGCACCAGCAGCCGCCGCTTGGCCTCCAGGCCCGGGCCGAACCCGCCGAGGCCGCCGCCGCTGGCCAGCACCCGGTGGCACGGCACCAGCAGGGGCACCGGATTGCTGCCCATGATCGTGCCGACCGCCCGCGAGGCCTCCGGCCGCCCGGACAGCTCCGCCAGCCCCTTGTAGCTCACCGTCTCGCCGAAGGGCACCAGCTCGTGCAGCGTGCGCAACACATGCAGCCGCAGGCCCTCCAGCGGCGCCCACGCGATCGGCACGTCGAATTCCCGGCGCCCGCGCGAGAAGTACTCGCCGAGCTGCCGCGCGGTCTCGGCCGCGACACAGGTGCCCGGGCTCGGCTCGGCGCCGTCGAACTCGCCGAGCACCCGGTCCGGCGCGGCGAAGGCGACTCGGCACACCTCGCCGGCGGCCGCGACGACCGTCAGCTCCCCGACAGGACTGTCCAACGCGCTCCACGTCAGCGACATGCCGGGAGGGTAGCGCCCTGCACCGACGAGCCGGGCCGCGCAAGCTCGTGGCGGCTTCCCGCCGACGTTGGCGTGACCAGGCCCGTTCGCCGCGGCGCGAGCTAGGCTTCGAAACATGCCCGAAACGCACGCCCACCGACGTCACGCCCTCCGCGACCAGCTGCGCGAGCGGGACCTGGACGCGATGTTGGTGACCGATCTGCTCAACATCCGCTACCTGACCGGCTTCACCGGATCCAACGCGGCGCTGGTGGTGCACGCCGCCGACGAGCAGGGGACCGAGTCGCGGACGGTGTTCTGCACCGACGGCCGGTACCTGATCCAGGCCGGGGCGCAGGTGCCGGACCTGGAGCGGGTCATCGAGCGGGCGAGCGATCTGGCGCTGGCCGAGCGGATCGGGGCCGACGCCGCCGGGCACCGCCGCGTCGGCTTCGAAAGCCAGCACGTCACCGTCGACGGCCGCGACGCGCTGGCCGCCGCGGCGGGCGAGGCGGAACTGGTGCGCGCGCCCGGCCTCGTCGAGCAGCTGCGGCTGATCAAGGACGAGACCGAGATCGACGCGCTGCGGATGGCGTGCGCGGCCGCCGACCGGGCGCTGGCCGACCTCATCGCGCACGGCGGGCTGCGCCCCGGCCGCACCGAGCTGGAGGTCGCCCGCGAGCTGGAGACCCGGATGCTCGACCACGGCGCGGCAGGCCCGTCGTTCGAGACGATCGTCGCTGCCGGGGCGAACTCCGCGGTGCCGCACCACCGGCCCACCGACGCGGTGCTGGCGGCCGGCGACTTCGTGAAGATGGACTTCGGCGCCCTCGTCGACGGCTACCACTCGGACATGACCCGGACCGTGGTGCTCGGCAAGGCGGCGGACTGGCAGCGCGAGATCTACGAGCTGGTGCGCGCCTCGCAGGCCGCCGGCCGGGCCGCCCTCGCCGTCGACGCCGATGTGAAGGCGGTGGACACCGCGGCCCGCAAGGTGATCGAGGACGCGGGCTACGGCGAGCAGTTCCTGCACGGGCTCGGACACGGCGTCGGCCTGGAGATCCACGAGGCACCGGCGTTGTCGCAGCGGGGGGACGGTAGAATCGGCGCCGGGATGGCGGTCACCGTCGAGCCTGGTGTCTACCTGGCAGGGCAGGGCGGGGTCCGCATCGAGGACACGCTGGTCGTGCGTCCCAGCACGCCGGAGCTCCTCACCTTGACGACGAAGGAGCTCGTCGAAGTCTGACGCGCCGAGGTGCGCCGGTACGCCGGAATCCGGTTCGCGTCGGCAACACGCCCAAGCCATCACCACAGGAGAGACCCCTACCGTGGCATCCACGAACGACCTGAAGAACGGACTGGTGCTCAACATCGACGGCCAGTTGTGGACCGTCGTGAACTTCCAGCACGTCAAGCCCGGCAAGGGCGGCGCCTTCGTTCGCACCACCCTGAAGAACGTCCTCTCCGGCAAGGTCGTGGACAAGACCTTCAACGCCGGCGTCAAGGTGGACACCGCGAACGTCGACCGCCGCGAGATGACCTACCTCTACAACGACGGCACCGACTACGTGTTCATGGACCCCGACACCTACGACCAGGTCAACATCTCGGCCGACGTCGTCGGGGACGCCGCGAACTACATGCTGGAGAACAGCGCCGTCGTCGTGGCCCGCCACGACGAGGCCCCGCTGTACGTCGAGCTGCCCGCCTCGGTCGAGCTCGTCGTCTCGCACACCGACCCGGGCCTGCAGGGCGACCGCTCCACCGGCGGCACCAAGCCCGCCACCCTGGAGACCGGTGCGGAGATCCAGGTCCCGCTGTTCCTCAACACCGGTGACAAGGTGAAGGTCGACCCGCGCGACGGCCGGTACCTCAGCCGCGTCAGCAGCAAATGATCGCCTGCCCGTCGGCCGCGGCATTCGGTCCGGCCGGAAAGAGGGTGTGAGGTGGGTTCTCGGAGCAAGGCACGCAAGCGTGCCGTGGACTTCCTCTACGAGGCCGATCAGCGCGGCATCGACGCGGTGACCCTGCTGGCCGATCGCGTCGGCTCGCCGGAGGTCCCGCCGGTCGGCGACTACACGATCGCCCTGGTCGAGGGCGTGACGGCGAACCGCGAGCGGATCGACGAGGTGCTCACGCAGCACGCCGAGGGCTGGTCGCTGGGGCGGATGCCCGCGGTCGACCGCTCGGTGCTGCGGCTGGGCCTGTACGAGCTGCTGTGGAGCGACGACGTGCCGCCGGCGGTGGCCATCGACGAGGCCGTGGAGCTGGTCAAGGCGCTGTCCACGGACGACTCGCCGCGCTTCGTCAACGGCGTGCTCGGCCGCATCGCGGGCATCGGCGACCGGCTCCGCAAGTCGGTCCGCCCGGAGCAGACCGCGGCGGAGTAGCCCGAACGAGTTACCGCTGAGGGACGCCCCGGCTGCGTCGTGCCCACGGGTGACCCCAGTTTCAATTGAAACTGGGGTCACCCGTGCCGCAGTTGCCGCAGTTTCCGGTCACCAGGTCCAGCAGTTTCAATTGAAACTGCTGGACCTGGTGGGTCGGAGGCGGCGGGTGGTGTTGGTCACCGGGGAAAACGAAGGGGCACCCGTTGCGGCCGTTGGTCGCGGTGGGTGCCCCGTCACGTGCCCGGCCCACTCGAACGGGTGGGCCGGGTGTCGTGTCACTCCTCCCGGGCTGGGCGGGCCTCCGGGGGAAGCACGCCCCAGTCGATGAGCTGCTCGGTGAGCTCGCCTGGCGTCATGTCGTAGATGATGGCCAGGGATCGCAGGTCCTCGGTGCGGATGGACAGCACCTTGCCGTTGTAGTCACCGCGCTGGCTCTGGATGGTGGCCGCGTAGCGGGCCAGCGGGCCCACCTTCTCCGCAGGTAGCTGCTGCAGCCGCTCCAGGTTGATCACAACTTTGGTGGCAGGTTCGGCGCCGGAAGGCACCCGACCTTCGGGAAGCAGTTCCGCGACCGGAACACCGTAGAAGTCGGCCAGTTCGGCCAGCTTCTGCACGGTCACCGCACGGTCGCCTCGCTCATAGGACCCGACGACCACGGCCTTCCACCGCCCGCCAGACTTCTGCTCGACGCCGTGCAGCGACAGACCCTGCTGCTGGCGGATAGCGCGGAGCTTGCTGCCCAGCGCCTTGGCGTAGTCGCCCATGTGGCGTTTCTCCGTTCGTTCGCCCCGTTAGCCGATAACGGCGACCGGGGAGCAAAGCTCAGATCGATACGGAGAGTAATGTTCGCTCGCCAGCGTCACCAGGTCAAGTTGGTCTTTGCTGGCAATGCGGCGAACACCACCACACCACCCGGACGATTGACCTCGCAGCGCTGATAGCGTACAAGGCAGCCCGGCGGTCGGCAGTGGTTTCCGACCCGGAGACTGCGGGGCAGCTCACACACCATCCTTTAAGGACCCGTCCCGTGAGGCGGGGAAGGAGGTCGCACCGTGGCGTCACGCCAACCGGCGGACGCGACGGATCCGGTCGGGCAGCGGGAGCTGCTTTCGGCCGGTGACGTTGCGCGCACGATAGCCCGGATCGCCCACCAGATCATCGAGAAGACCGCGCTGGACACCGGAAGCAACGACGTGGTGCTGCTGGGCATCCCGACGAGGGGAACTTCGCTGGCCCAGCGGCTGGCCGCGAAGATCAGCGAGTTCAGCGGCGTGACGGTGCCCACCGGCATCCTCGACATCACGCTCTACCGCGACGACCTGCGGCATCGCCCGAACCGTCCGCTGGAGCCCACCAGCCTGCCCGCGCAGGGCATCGACAACGCGCTGGTCGTGCTCGTCGACGACGTGCTGTTCTCCGGCCGGACCGTGCGGGCCGCCCTCGACGCCCTGCGCGACCAGGGCCGGCCGCGGGCGGTGCAGCTGGCGGTGCTGGTCGACCGCGGGCACCGCGAGCTGCCGATCCGCGCCGACTACGTCGGCAAGAACGTCCCCACCTCGCGCTCCGAGGGCGTCGCGGTCCAGCTCGCCGAGACCGACGGCACCGACCGAGTCGTGCTGCGCCGCCCGGACGCCACGCAGGACGAGGAGGTCCGGTGATGCGCCACCTGCTGTCCACCGAAGGTCTGGACGCCGCCACCGCGACGAGCGTGCTCGACACCGCCGACACCCTGAAGCAGACGCTGCTGGGGCGCGAGGTCAAGAAGCTGCCGACGCTGCGCGGCCGGACCGTGGTGACCCTGTTCTACGAGAACTCCACGCGCACCCGGGTGTCCTTCGAGGTCGCCGGGAAGTGGATGAGCGCCGACGTGATCAACGTCTCGGCCAGCAGTTCTTCGGTGAACAAGGGCGAGTCGCTGCGCGACACCGCGCTGACGCTGGCCGCCGCCGGGGCCGACTGCGTGATCGTCCGGCACCCCGCCTCGGGCGCGGCGCAACGGCTGGCCGGCTGGCTGGACGAGGTCGGCACCCAGGTCGTCAACGCCGGCGACGGCATGCACGAGCACCCCACCCAGGCACTGCTGGACGCCGCGACGCTGCGGGAGCGGCTGGGCGAGCTGGCCGGGCGCCGCATCGCCATCGTCGGCGACCTGCTGCACAGCCGGGTGGCGCGCTCGAACGTGCACCTGCTGCGCACCCTCGGCGCCGAGGTGGTGCTGGTCGCGCCGCCGACGCTGGTGCCCACCGGGGCGCAGCAGTGGGGCGCGGAGGTGCGCCACGAGCTGGACCCGGAGCTGCCGAAGCTGGACGCGGTGATGATGCTGCGGGTCCAGGCCGAGCGGATGCACGGCGGTTTCTTCCCGTCGGCGCGCGAGTACTCGATCGCCTACGGCCTCAACGAGGCGCGGCTGGGCAGGCTGCCCGAGCACGCGGTGGTCCTGCACCCCGGCCCGATGCTGCGCGGCATGGAGATCGCGCCGGCCGTGGCCGATTCGCCGCGCGCCGCCATCACCCAGCAGGTCAGCAATGGCGTGCACGTGCGGATGGCGGTGCTCTACCACCTGCTGGCCGGAGAGGAGATCACGGCATGAACGGTCCTGTGCCAGCGCCAACTCCAGTCCTCCCCAACCGCACCTCAGGGGAACGTGAAGCAAACCAGCCACAAGAAACCGCGAAACGCGAGATTGAGCGGAACGCAACCACCACCGAAAATCGCGGAGAGGCGGAACTGTGAGCGGAACGGGCATGAGCCGGGTGCTGCTGAAGGACGTCCGCCCGTACGGCGAGGGCGAGCCGGTGGACGTGCTGATCGACGGCGAGGTGATCGCGGAGATCGGCCCGGCTCTCGAGGCCGATGCGGACGAGATCGTGCACGCCGGCGGGGCCGTGGCGCTGCCGGGCTTCGTGGACCTGCACACGCACCTGCGGGAGCCGGGCCGGGAGGACGCCGAAACCGTCGAGACCGGTTCGATGGCCGCCGCGCTCGGCGGCTACACCGCGGTCTTCGCGATGGCCAACACCGATCCGGTCGCCGACAACGCGGTGATCGTCGAGCACGTGTGGCGGCGCGGCCGCGAGGTCGGCCTGGTCGACGTGCACCCGGTGGGCGCGGTGACGGTGGGGCTCAAGGGCGAGAAGCTCGCCGAGCTGGGCACCATGCGCCGCAGCATCGCCGAGGTCCGGGTGTTCTCCGACGACGGCCACTGCGTGCACGACCCGCTGATCATGCGCCGCGCGCTGGAGTACACGAAGTCCTTCGGCGGCGTCGTCGCGCAGCACGCCGAGGAGCCGCGGCTGACCGCGGGCGCGCAGGCGCACGAGGGCGCGAACGCCGCCCGGCTGGGCCTGGCCGGTTGGCCCGCACCGGCGGAGGAAGCGATCGTGGCGCGCGACTGCCTGCTCGCCGGGCACACCGGCGGCACGCTGCACATCTGCCACGTCTCCACCGAAGGCACCGCCGAGATCCTGCGCTGGTGGAAGTCCCGCGAGGTGAACGGGCAGGTGTCGGCCGAGGTCACGCCGCACCACCTGCTGCTGACCGACGACCGGCTGGCGACCTACGACCCGATCAACAAGGTCAACCCGCCGCTGCGCACCGATGCCGACGTGCTGGCGCTGCGCCAGGCGCTGGCCGACGGCACCGTGGACTGCGTGGCCACCGACCACGCCCCGCACGCCGCGCAGGACAAGGACTGCGAGTGGTCCGCGGCGAAGCCGGGCATGCTCGGCCTGCAGACCGCGCTCGGCATCGTCGTGCAGACGATGGTGCGCTCCGGGCTGCTGGACTGGTACGGCGTGGCGCGGGTGATGAGCGAGCGGCCCGCCGAGATCGGCGGGCTGACCGACCAGGGCCGCCCGGTCGCCGCGGGCGAGCCGGCGAACCTGGTGCTGGTCGACCCCGACACCGAGTGGACGGTGCGCGCCGCGGAGCTCGCCAGCCTCGGCGAGAACTCGCCGTTCGAGGGCATGCGGCTGCCCGGCCGCGTGGTCGCGACGCTGCTGCGCGGCCGGATCACCGCGCACGAGGGCAAGGTGACGCGCTGATGGAACGCTTCCTGTGGGTGCTGGGGATGGCCGCGCTGGTCGCCCTGGTGTTCTTCGGCATGCGGCGGGGCTGGACCGGCCGGGCGCGCCGCCAGGCCGCCGAGCTGCCGGACTTCCCGGCGCCGCTGGCCGAACCGGGCGAGGAGCTGCTGCCCGCCGCGACCGGCATGTACGTCGGCACCACGAAGGCGACCGACTGGCAGGACCGCATCGCGGTCGGCGACATCGGGCACCGCGCCAACGGCACCGCGCACCTGCACGCCGCGGGCCTGCTGCTGCGACGAACCGGGGCCAGCGACGTGTGGATCCCCGCGGAGTCCATCGTGGACAGCCGCCTGGACCACAAGCTGGCCAACAAGGTGGTGCCCGGTGCCGGCCTGGTCGTGGTGACCTGGCGGCTGGGCGAGCAGCTGCTGGACACCGGGTTCCGCGGCGACGACAAGACAACGCAGACCGAGTGGGTCGAGGCGGTCCGGGCACTGGCGCCCGCTGACGAGCCGACGCAACACGAGACCGCGAGCTCGCGGCAGGAGGAGAAATGAGCGACCACATCGGGGCCGCACTGGTGCTCGAGGATGGCCGGATCTTCCGCGGGGAGGCCTACGGCAAGGTGGGCCGCACCCTGGGTGAGGTCGTGTTCACCACCGGCATGACCGGCTACCAGGAGACCCTGACCGATCCCTCGTACCACCGCCAGATCGTGGTGCAGACCGCGCCGCAGATCGGCAACACCGGCTGGAACGACGAGGACGACGAGTCGAAGCAGATCTGGGTCGCCGGCTACGCCGTCCGCGATCCCGCCCGCATCCCGTCGAACTGGCGCTCCCGCCGGTCGCTGGTCGAGGAGCTGGCGCGGCAGGACATCGTCGGCATCGCGGGCATCGACACCCGCACCCTGACCCGCCACGTCCGCGAGCTGGGCGCGATGCGCGGCGGCATCTTCTCCGGGCCGGAACTCGGCTCCGACGACGAGATGGTCGCCGCGGTCAAGGCGAGCGCCGAGATGGTCGGCGCCTCGCTGGCGGGCGACGTGACCACCGCCGAGCCCTACGTCGTGCCCGCCATCGGCGAGAAGCGGTTCACCGTGGCCGCGCTCGACCTGGGCATCAAGTCCAACACGCCGCGGATGATGGCCGAGCGCGGCATCGAGGTCCACGTGCTGCCGCTGGCGTCCACGCTGGACGAGGTGCTGTCGGTCAAGCCGGACGGGCTGTTCCTGTCCAACGGCCCGGGCGACCCGGCCACCACCGACCAGCAGGTCGAGCTGACCCGCCAGGCCCTGGACCGCAAGCTGCCGCTGTTCGGCATCTGCTTCGGCAACCAGATCCTCGGGCGCGCGCTCGGCCGCGGCACCTACAAGCTGCGCTACGGGCACCGGGGCATCAACATCCCGGTGATCGACGTCGAGACCGGCCAGGTCGCGATCACCGCGCAGAACCACGGCTTCGCCGTCGAGGGCGAGCCGGGCGAGCGGTTCGACACCGACTTCGGCCGCGCGATGGTCAGCCACCACTGCGCGAACGACGGTGCGGTCGAGGGTCTCCGGCTGCTCGACGGCCCGGCGTTCAGCGTCCAGTACCACCCCGAAGCGGCGGCGGGCCCGCACGACGCCGCGCCGCTGTTCGACAAGTTCGTTGATCTGATGACGGAGACGGTTCGGTCATGAATAGCGCTACGTCAAATCGAGTCGTGCGTAACGGCACCTCAGGGGACCGTGGCGCAAAGTGGCCAGAGGAAACCTCGGAACGAGAGATGCCGCGACACGCAACCACATCTGTGAATCGCGGAGAGGCGGGACGGCGCTGATGCCGAAGAGGACCGATATCAAGCACGTACTCGTCATCGGTTCCGGGCCGATCGTGATCGGCCAGGCGTGCGAGTTCGACTACTCCGGTACGCAGGCGTGCCGGGTGCTGCGCGAAGAGGGCATCCGCGTCTCGCTGGTGAACTCGAACCCGGCGACGATCATGACGGACCCGGAGTTCGCCGATGCGACCTACATCGAGCCGATCACCCCGGAGTTCGTGGAGAAGGTGATCGAGGCCGAGCGGCCGGACGCGATCCTGGCCACCCTCGGTGGGCAGACCGCGCTGAACACGGCGGTCGCGCTGCACGAGCGCGGGACGCTGGAGAAGTACGGCGTGGAGCTGATCGGCGCCGACTTCGAGGCGATCCAGCGCGGCGAGGACCGGCAGCGGTTCAAGGACATCGTGCGCGCCGTCGGCGGCGAGGTGCCGGAGTCGGCGGTGTGCAAGTCGATGGAGGACGTGCGGGCGTTCGTCGCCGAGCGCGGCCTGCCGGTGGTGATCCGGCCCAGCTTCACCATGGGCGGCCTGGGTTCGGGCATGGCGCACACCGAGGAAGACCTGGAGCGGATGGCCTCCTTCGGGCTGGCCGAGTCGCCGGTGCACGAGGTGCTGATCGAGGAGAGCGTCCTCGGTTGGAAGGAGTACGAGCTCGAGCTGATGCGCGACCACGCCGACAACGTGGTGGTCATCTGCTCGATCGAGAACATCGACGCGATGGGCGTGCACACCGGTGACTCGGTGACCGTGGCGCCGTCGATGACGCTGACCGACCGCGAGTACCAGCACATGCGCAACGTGGGCATCGCGGTGCTGCGCGAGGTCGGGGTGGACACCGGCGGCTGCAACATCCAGTTCGCCATCCACCCGGGCACCGGCCGGATGGTCGTCATCGAGATGAACCCGCGGGTGTCGCGGTCCTCGGCGCTGGCGTCGAAGGCCACCGGCTTCCCGATCGCCAAGATCGCCGCGAAGCTGGCCGTGGGCTACACGCTGGACGAGATCCAGAACGACATCACCGGCGAGACCCCGGCGAGCTTCGAGCCGACGCTGGACTACGTGGTGGTGAAGGTTCCGCGGTTCGCCTTCGAGAAGTTCCCGGGCGCGGACCAGGAGCTGACCACGACGATGAAGAGCGTCGGCGAGGCGATGGCCGTGGGCCGCAGCTTCTCCGAGGCGCTGGGCAAGGCGCTGCGCTCGATGGAGACGAAGGCGGCCGGTTTCTGGACCAAGGCCGACCCCGAGGGCGTCACCGTCGAGTCCACTCTGGACGAACTGCGCACGCCGCACGACGGGCGGCTGTACACAGTGGAGCGCGCGCTGCGGCTGGGCGCTTCGGTGGAACAGGTGCACGAGGCCTCGGGCATCGACCCGTGGTTCGTCGACCAGATCCTGGCATGGGTCGAGCTGCGCGGCGAGCTGGTCGAGGCGCCGGTGCTGGACGCCGCGCTGCTGCGGCGCGCCAAGCGGGCCGGGCTGTCGGACCGGCAGATCGCCGCGCTGCGGCCGGAACTGGCCGGTGAGGACGGCGTTCGCGCGCTGCGGCACCGGTTGGGCGTGCGGCCGGTGTACAAGACGGTCGACACCTGCGCGGCGGAGTTCGCGGCCCGGACGCCGTACCACTACTCGGCCTACGAGTCCGACCCGGCGGCCGAGTCGGAGGTCACCGAGCAGCGCGAGCGGCCGAAGGTGATCATCCTCGGCTCGGGTCCGAACCGCATCGGCCAGGGCATCGAGTTCGACTACTCCTGCGTGCACGCCGCGATGGCGCTGCGCGAGGCCGGGTACGAGACCGTGATGGTCAACTGCAACCCGGAGACGGTCTCCACCGACTACGACACCTCGGACCGGCTGTACTTCGAGCCGCTGACCTTCGAGGACGTCCTGGAGGTCGTGCACTCCGAGCAGCAGTCCGGCACCGTGGCGGGCGTGATCGTGCAGCTCGGCGGCCAGACCCCGCTGGGCCTGGCGAAGCGGCTGGCCGACGCCGGGGTGCCGGTCGTGGGCACGCCGCCGGAGGCGATCCACCTGGCCGAGGACCGCGGCGCGTTCGGCGACGTGCTCGCCGGGGCGGGCCTGCCCGCGCCGAAGTACGGCACCGCGACGTCGTTCGAGGGCGCCAAGCGGATCGCCGACGAGATCGGTTACCCGGTGCTGGTGCGGCCGTCCTACGTGCTCGGCGGCCGGGGCATGGAGATCGTCTACGACGAGGCGTCGCTGGAGAACTACATCGCCCGCGCCACGGAGGTCACCCCGGAACACCCGGTGCTGGTGGACAACTTCCTCGACGACGCGATCGAGATCGACGTGGACGCGCTCTGCGACGGCACCGACGTCTACCTCGCCGGCGTGATGGAGCACATCGAGGAGGCCGGCATCCACTCCGGCGACTCGGCGTGCGCGCTGCCGCCGATCACGTTGGGGCGCCAGGACATCGAGCAGGTGCGGAAGTCCACTGAGGCCATTGCGCAGGGCATCGGCGTGCACGGCCTGCTGAACGTGCAGTACGCCCTCAAGGACGACGTGCTGTACGTGCTGGAGGCCAACCCGCGCGCCTCGCGGACGGTGCCGTTCGTGTCGAAGGCGACCGCCGCGCCGCTGGCCAAGGCGGCGGCCCGGATCATGCTCGGCGCCAAGATCGCGGACCTGCGCGCGGAGGGCATCCTGCCCGCGGAGGGCGACGGCGCGGACCTGCCGGTCGACGCGCCGGTCGCGGTGAAGGAAGCCGTGCTGCCGTTCCACCGGTTCCGCACCCGCGAGGGCGTCGGCGTGGATTCGCTGCTCGGGCCGGAGATGAAGTCCACCGGCGAGGTGATGGGCATCGACGTCTCCTTCGGGCAGGCCTTCGCCAAGTCGCAGGCCGGCGCGTACGGCTCGCTGCCCACCTCGGGCCGGGTGTTCGTGTCGGTGGCGAACAAGGACAAGCGGTCCCTGGTGTTCCCGGTCAAGCGGCTGGCGGACCTCGGGTTCGAGATCCTGGCCACCAGCGGCACCGCGGAGGTGTTGCGCCGCAACGGGATTCCGTCGACCCTGGTGCGCAAGCACACCGAGAAGGACGGCCAGGAGCGCGACATCGTCGAGCTCATCAAGGCGGGCGAGGTCGAGATGGTGATCAACACCCCGTACGGCAATCCGGGCCCGCGCGTGGACGGCTACGAGATCCGCACCGCGGCGGTGTCCCGCGACATCCCGTGCATCACGACGGTGCAGGGCGCGGCGGCGGCGGTGCAGGGCATCGAGGCCGCCATCCAGGGCAACATCGGAGTCCGGCCCCTGCAGGCACTGCAGGCGGCCCTGCGGCAAGGCGGTGAGCAGCGATGACCGATCCGCTGCGGGCGAGCTTCGGGCAGCGGCTGACGGATTCGGTGCGGGCGCGCGGCGCGCTGTGCGTCGGCATCGACCCGCACCCGTCGCTGCTGCACGCCTGGGACCTCGACGAGAACCCGCAGTCGCTGGAGCGGTTCGCGATGACCGCGGTGGAGGCGCTGGCCGGTGAGGTCGCGGTGCTCAAGCCGCAGTCGGCGTTCTTCGAGGTGTACGGCTCGGCCGGGATCGCGGTGCTGGAGAAGACGATCCGGGAGGCGCAGCAGGCCGGTGCGCTGGTGCTGCTGGACATCAAGCGCGGCGACATCGGTTCCACGATGACGGCGTACGCGATGGCCTACCTGGACGAGCACGCGCCGCTGGCGGCCGATGCGATCACGGTGTCGCCGTACCTCGGCTACGGCTCGCTGGCCCCGGCCATCGGCATCGCGGAGCAGACGGGGCGCGGGGTGTTCGTGCTGGCGCGGACCTCCAACCCGGAAGGCGCGGGCCTGCAGCAGTCGATCCACGGCAGCGGCGACTCGGTCGCCCAGTACATCGTGGACTCGGCGGCGGAGACCAACGCGGGTGCGGAGCCGATGGGGCACGTGGGGGTGGTGGCGGGAGCCACGATCCGCCCGGAGGAGCTGGACTTCTCCCGCCTCAACGGCCCGATCCTGGCCCCGGGCCTGGGCGCCCAGGGCGCGACGGTGCAGGGACTGCGGGCGGTGTTCGGGAAGGCGTTGCCGAACGTCCTCCCGGCGTCGGCCCGGGACGTCCTCCGCCACGGCCCGACGGTCGACGGCCTCCGTTCGACGGCCCGCAGGATCCGCGACGAGGTGACCGAACTCCTCCAGGGCTGATTCGGCGAGCGAGGGGTGTCCCCGGCCGGGGGCACCCCTCGCTTCTCATTGGTTCTGGTACGAAGTCCGCGTGCATCCCGCAACGAATGGCGCTGTTGCGCAGAAGAAACCGCCTCGCGTGCTGCGGTGGATCGTCGTCCTGGTGCTGGTCTGGCTGGTCACCGGCGGCTACTTCCTGGTTTCCACCAGCGCCGCGATCTGGTCCGGGACCGTCGGCCAGGGCCAGGCCACGGCCGATCCGGTCGCGCGCGTGGAGCTCGATCGGGGGCAGCCGTTCGGGCTCGCCGCCCACCGGGACGAGTACGTGAAGTGCCAGGTGGTCCCGGAGGCCGGTGAGGCGCGCGAGTTCGTCCCCGACCGCCCGGCGAACAGCCTCCGCAGCGCACGGCTGCCGGGGCCGGAACCGGCGTGGTTCTCCGGCGCCGCCGAGGTCCGCTGCACGGGGCCGACGTCGGTGGTCCTGCCGGAACGCTACGACAAGACCGGGCAGTACGTCCTGATGGGGCTGATGGCCGCGTCCAGCCTGATGATCGTGGTGGTCCTCGTGCAAATTGCGCGGCGTGTCCGTTTCGGCAATAGGCTGCACGCCCCCGGCTGATTTGCTCGCGGGAACGGATTTTCGAACGGCACGAGGGGCCGTGGCCGGTCGGATAGTCTCGGCCCCAACGGATCGGAAGTTAAAGGGGACAGACGGTGAGCAGCGCGTCTGAGCGCATCCAGGAAATGATGCGCAAGTTCGAGGAGCAGGCGCAGAAGGCGTCGGAGCTGCAGTCCAAGATGCAGGACATGCAGGGCACGGCGAGCAGCCAGGACCGGTCGGTGACGGTGACCGTGGCGCCGTCGGGAGCGGTGCTGGACCTGCGCCTGGCGCCGAACGCGGTGCGCCAGTCCGCCAACGAACTGCAGGCGCAGATCATGGCCACCATCCGCCAGGCGACGGCGATCGCGGCGGAGCAGATGAACGACGCGGTGGCGCCGATCCTCGGCGACCAGTTCGACAAGTTCCAGGAGGCGTTCAACGTCGAAGGCGTGGCGATCAAGCCGACCGCCGTGGACGAAACGCCCGAGCAGGCAAGCCCCACGCCGCCGCCCGCCCCGACCCGCCCGCCGTCGGCGGCTCCGGCAACGCCGCAGCGGCCGCCGCAGCGGAGCGCGGACTACGACGATGACGACTTCTCCTCGGGCTCCTTCCTGCGCTGACGAAGTGCCGTTCGACGCTGGGCACGCCAACCGGTCGCGGTTGGCGTGCCTTGCTTTGTTCTGCGCGCGTTGAGGTTTCGCGGCTTCGCTCGGCCGGGCTTCGGTTTCTATTGCCGGGCGGGCGCGGGTTTCGGAGTTCGGCCTCGGCGAAATGGTGATCGACGGCACGTGGGCGGTGTCAATGCGAGCGCCGAGGACAATGGTCGGCCGCTGTGGGAGCGAAACCGGGAGGAAGGCGGAATTCGTCGCAATCCAGGCGTTTTCGGCGGTTTCCTCGGGGGCTTCGTCGTCGAGGGTGGGAGTCGGGTTTGCCCGGAATGACTTGGTAGGGGGTTCCGCGCTTGAGCTGGGGATGATGTGGCGTGACCCGGCCTTGCCGGTGGGCGCCGGGCTTAGAATGCGAGGCGTGATCGCGGGTTGCAGGTGGCCGGTTTTTGTCCGTTTTGCGCTGCCGTTTCCCGTCTCGCGGGGATCAAAAAGAACATCGAAGACGAAACGACCACAACTGCGGGAATGGCGGAACTGTTCGCCTTTCATCGGGAACCATCTGCTGGTGCCGCAACGTCCAAGTGATCACCGCAGCGGAATTCCGATGACGACTCCTCTGCGGGCTCGTTTCTTCGCTGAGGGGGTGCTGTCTTGACTGATTTGAAGATGACGCCGGGCACGTTGACCGGCCACGGCCAGGGGTGCGAGAGCCTGGCCGACAAGTTCGGCCAGCTCGCCGACCTGCTCCACCAGGCCAAGGTCGACGACCAGTGCTTCGGTCCCATCGGCGACGCCGTGGGCCTGAGCAGCAAGTACTTCGAAAGCCTGGACTCCTGCAAGGACCTGGCGTCCAAGGCGCAGGAATTCCTGCTGCACATGAAGGAATCGCTGGACGAGACGGTCAAGGACTACGCGGAGACCGAGAAGCAGATCTCGGAGATGCTGAAGAAGGCCGGAGAGGGGCTGGGCGGATGAGCGCGCCGCAGGGACCGGGGGACCTCCAGAGCCTCAACAAGGGCGACGGGGACTCGAAGAACTGGTTCGAGCAGGCCGCGGGCCGCGGCTCGTCCTGGGTGTCGGCCGGCCAGGACCTCGCCGACGCGTCTTCGCCGCCGGAGTGGGGCGTGGCCACCGTGTCCGCGCGGGCGGAGGTGCTGCAGAGCCTGGCGAGCCCCGGCCAAGCGCTGATGGACAACGGCCTGGGCTTCCTCGTCTCGATCGTGCTCAGCCCGTTGATCGAGCTGGCCGAGTTCGCCATCGGTGACCCCGAGCAGATGCGCGCCACCGGCGAGGGCTGGGAGAACGTCGCGAAGTGGCTCGACCAGGTCGCCGAGCAGGAGCCGCAGCGGGCGCAGGGCACGGCGGAGACCTGGGTCGGCAAGGACGGCGACGCCTTCCGCAAGCAGATGACGGAATTCGGCGACGGCACGAAGGCCCTGGCCGCGGACGTCCGCGACCTCAAGGGCACGCTGGACATGATCGCGGACATCTTCGACATGTTCGTCGAGTTCTTCATCTCCGTCGTCACCGAGCTGATCATCGGCCTGATCGTGCAGTGGCTGGCGGCGTTGGCGGCTTCCTGGATCACCGCCGGTGCCTCGGTCGGCGCGGCCAGCGCCGGAACGGCTGCGCAGGTCGCCGGCCAGGGCGCTCGGGTCGGTGGCCGGATCGCTCAGATCCAGGGCAAGCTCTACAAGCTCTTCCAGAAGCTGGAAGAGCTGCTGCAGAAGGTGCGAGAGGTCGGCAAGCTCCGCAAGGTCATCGACAAGATGAACGAGCTGCGCAACGGTGGGAAGGTTTCCCAGTTCGTGGCGCGGAAGCTTGACTCGAACCCCTTGTTCAACACCCTCACGAGGGCCGACGGGAGCACGTTCGCCACCACCACGGGCAACCGGTTCATGCAGGGTGTGACCGGCTCCGAGGCACTGGCGGGCAACCTCTCCCAGCGGTTCCTGACCAGTACGCTTGGCGGGTCGACGCGGTTGACCGGAGCGATCTTCAAGGAAGGTGCCGCGACGGCGACGGACGCGGCGATCGAGCAGGGCGCCGAGTACGCCTACGGCAAGGGCGAGGATCAGGTCACCGGGCAGATGAATGAACAAGAGCGGAAGTCGGCGCAGGAGAAGGGCTTCTCGTGATCGAAGTTCTGGCGGCTCGCCAGCAGTGGTGCCGGCCAGGGGAGCCCATCCTGTGGTGCCTCCGGTCGCAGCACAGCTACCTCTTCGACGTCGAGGGCCTCGACGAGAAGGGGAAGCCGAAGAAGGGGTGGGGCGCGCGCGCCGCCCTCGGCATCGGCGACGCCGCCGGAGGCGTCCTGGGCGGGGTCTTCG
Source organism: Saccharopolyspora sp. NPDC050642 (assembly GCF_040654735.1). Taxonomy (NCBI): domain Bacteria; kingdom Bacillati; phylum Actinomycetota; class Actinomycetes; order Pseudonocardiales; family Pseudonocardiaceae; genus Saccharopolyspora; species Saccharopolyspora sp. NPDC050642. The sequence goes on from NZ_JBFAIN010000033.1 coordinate 84,327, forward strand.
ATGCGGTCACCGGTGGGGACACCGACTCCGACTTGAAGACCTGGCCCGCGGGCGTCGTGTTCGGTCCGGCCCCGAACTGCATGGCGGTCGCGGAGCTGTCCCGCATTCCCGCCGAGGCGGTGCACGGCTTCTGGGTGTTGACCCCGCACCGGTTGTCCTGGCTGACCTTCCAGGAAGCCGTCGAGGAGGCCGCGGAAGCCGAGGAGTCGAAAGGCGTCCTCGGCGGTGCGCTCAAGTTCGGGAAGGGCGCGATGAAGTTCGCCCGCGACGTCCGGGACATCGTCGCGTCGAAGCCCGAGTACGAGCCCGGGGTCGCCGTCCCGGTGCCGGCGGCCAGCGCGCACTTGGAGATCCAGCGGCCTGCCATCGCCGACGTCAGCGCGTACCAGCGCAAACTCGGCCGCGGTTACACCTCGAACAAGGCCTGGTACCTGCGCGTGCAGTTCACGGACGGCTCGGGGATCGAGATCAGCCCGTCGCGCGATGAGAAGCCCGCGCAGCGGCTGGCGGCGATGTCCCACGGAAGAATCTGACGAGGGCCAGCGATGAGGGATCGGTCCAAAGTTCTACGCCTGCTCACCGACGGCTGGTGCGCGCCCGGCGAGCAGCTCATCTTCCTCGTGGGAGGCGAGCACAAGCCGGGTTGGTTCGGCGCCACGCTCGGCAACACCCGGCAGGTTCCGTACCTTCCGCAGCAGGACGACGGCTTGCAGCCGCCGTGGCCGCTGGTGAACGCCCGTCTGTCGGCGGGGGAGTTCATGGCGGACGAGTGGGTGCACGACCCGGCCGTGTGGGGCTGGTTCCACACCGACAACCCGGGGCGAGCGGCCGCGCAATGCGGGGACGCGCTGAGCCGCGGGAAGCACTTCTCCTGGTTGGCGTGCAGCAACCGCCGGCTTGCGGTGATCGTGGAGGCGGATGCGCGCGCCGATGCGCTGAAGGCCGCTGAACAGCAGAAAGCATCGGAGGGCGAGGAGTCTTCCGGGCTGCTGGGTGGCTTGTTCGGCAAGGGCAAGGCGAAGGGCGAGGATGATCAGCCGCGAGCGCCGCAGCACCCGGCCGGCCCGATCGAAACCTGGTGGGAGATCCCGATCCCGCACGTCGGCCGGTTCACCTCGGCCGAGCGCGGTCGGGGCGGCGAGCCTGTGGAGTTCTTCGGAATCCAGTTCGCGGACAACTCGGTCCTCGAGTTCCGCCTGATCAACGCCCCGGATCTGGTCGAGACCGCGTACCTGAACCTTCGTTGAGGCGTGCCGTGCGCATCGTCAGCTACCTGATTTCGCTGGGTTTCGCCTTCACCGCGGTGGTCTTCCTGTTCGCCTGACCCCGATCGGCCTGGGCACTGCGGCCCGAACAAGCGCGGACCGTCGGTCCGTTAGGGTTTTCCTGGTGACCGGCTGTTCGGAGGGTTGATGGGCGACGCACCTCTGCTGGGCGGGCGCTACCGGCTGGGCGCTCGCCTGGGTACCGGCGGGATGGCCGACGTGCACCGGGCTATGGACACCCGGCTGCAGCGCGTCGTCGCCGCCAAGGTCTTCCGCTCCGGTGCCGATGCCACCGGGCGGGAGCGGTTCGCCGAGGAGGCGCGGATCCTCGCGGGGTTGAGCCATCCCGGCCTGGTCACCGTGCACGACTTCAGCGCCAGCGAGGACGAGCTCTACCTGATCATGGAGCTCGTCGAGGGCCGGACGCTGGCCGACGCGATCGCCGCGGGCCCGCTGCCGCCGGAGCACGTCGCCGACCTCGGTGGGCAGCTGGCCGACGTGCTGGCGCACGTGCACGACAACGGGATCGTGCACCGCGACGTGAAGCCGTCGAACGTGCTGATCGAAGGCGACGGCAAGGCTTTCCTGGCCGACTTCGGCATTTCCCGGCTGGCCGCCGCGGTCGCGCGGATGACCAGTTCCGGGATCATCGTCGGCACCGCCACCTACATGGCGCCGGAGCAGGTCAGCGGCGGCGAGGTCAGCTACCCGGCGGATGTCTACGCGCTCGGCCTGGTGCTGCTGGAATGCGTCACCGGCCGGGTCGAATACCCCGGTGCGGGCGCGGAAAGCGCCGTGGCGAGGCTGGTGCGCGCGCCGGAGGTGCCGGTCGGGATTCCCGCGCACCTGCACCGGGCGCTGATCGCGATGACCGCCGCCGCACCGGAGCGGCGACCGACCGCCGCGCAGAGCGCGGACCTGCTCAGCGGCCGGTCGACCGAGGTGATCCCGCGGATTCCGGCCGCCCCGCAACGGCCGACCGAACCGCCGAACCGGCCGATGACCCAGCACTTCCCGGTCGCCGAGCCGCCGAACCGGCCGGTCACCCAGCACCTCCCGGTCGCCGAGCTCCAGCAGCGGCGGAACCGTCGGCCGCTGCTGCTGGCCGGCGGCGGGCTGCTGGTGCTGCTGGTGGTGCTGATCGGGTTCCTGTCGCTGCCGGAAGCGCCCGTCGCGCCGACGCTGCCGCCGGAGTCGGGGCCAGCGGGGGTCGCTCGCCTGCCCGATGATCTCGCCAACCTGGAAAGGCTGGTCCGGGAATGAAACGCGCCCTCCTCGCCGCGCTCGCGCTGCTGCTCGCCGGGTGCGGTAGCGCGCCGGAACCGGTCGATCCGCAGGTTCGCCGGCAGCTCATCGCGCAGGTGGAAGCGGTGAAGACCGCGGCGCTGGCCAACGACCGCGCCGCCGCCGAGGCGGCCCTCGGCGAGCTGAACCGCGAGATCGCCACCGCGCAGGCGCAGGGCAAGCTCAACCCGGACAACGCCCGCGTCATCCTCGCCGCGGCGGACCGCGTCGCCGCGGACGTGCGCACCATCCCGCCGCCCGCGCCGCCGCAGCCGGTGATCGTGACGGTCACCCCGCAGCCGCCGCCTCCCGATCCCGGGCGTGCGGGCGCCGACGAGCCGGGGGAGCGTTGGGAAGAGCGCCAGAAGCGCTGGGAAGAACGGCAGAAGAACTGGGAAAAGCGGCTGGAGAACAACGGCAACAACGACGACTGACGAGGAAATTCCCGGTTCCCGGCAGGCGGCGAACCGGATGGCGCAGCAATGGTTGTGCCAATTTCGGCTCCTGTGGCAGTGTTCCGCTCGCAGTGCAATCTCGGACTGGAGGCGGACCGTGCGCAAGGGAATCGCGGCCGGCGCGATCGCGACCGGACTTCTGCTGGCGGGCTGCAGCTCCGGCGCGACTCCCGCCGAGCAGCCGCCGAACGGCTCCACCCGCACCGCGACGGCGAAGTCGCTCGAAGCCGGCGACCCGTGCTCGCTGCTCACCTCGGACCAGGCGAAAACCCTTGGCCTGGAGCAAGAACCGAAGCCGGGGGAGAACGCGGGCAAGCCGGGCTGCCAGTACGAGTCGGGCGCCCCCGGCGGCCCGGGCTGGGGCGTCTTCGTGGCGGCGGACCCGGAGCGCACGTTCCAGCAGTTCACCGAGGCCCAGCCGCGCGCCCAGAAGCTCGACGTCGGCGGCTACCCGGCGGCGAAGGTCAACGACGCCACGGGCTGCACGTTCGTGGTCGACGTGGCGGACGCGGGATCGCTTCTGGTCAGCGCCCTCGTGCGATCGGGAGCGCCGATCGAGGTCGGCACCAGCTGCGACGCGGCGAAGCGAACGACCGAAGCCGCCCTGCAGGCCCTCCCCGCCGCATAGCGCCCGCGGATCCGGTCGGTGTGCGATTGGTCACTTGCCGTCATCCCAGGTCCGGGGCGCTGCCGCCGGCGCCGCCGGGCCTGATCGGCGTCCGGCTGTCGCCCGGGGGTGCCGCCGCCGTCGCGGCGGTCGGCCGGCCGCCCGGAACCTTTGCGGAACTTCCGCGTAGCGGAAGCGGCGGGAGTTCTTGATCACTTCGCGGATGAGGGGCACTTCACCCCGGTGTGACCTGCGAGGACGCCGCGGAGTGGCTCAACTGTGCGGAAATCGGACACATTCGAAGAGTTTTGGCCGAGATTAGTGCACTTCAGCGGCTTTGTTGGTAGTACTTGCAACGGCCCCGTGCTCGTGCGCGCCTCGTACGAGCGGAACCAGGCGGGTCTGGGCGGCGAACCTGATGAATCCTGCTCACAAAAACGGGGACCCAAGTGGAACCCGGTGGAGCGGACTCGGTACCGTCGCCCGCACCGATCAAGAGAAACCCCACATCACGGAGGACATGGTGGCCCTTCCCCAGCTGACCGAGGAGCAGCGGGCAGCAGCTCTGGAAAAGGCGGCTGCCGCCCGTCGCGCCCGAGCTGAGCTCAAGGAGCGCCTCAAGCGAGGTGGAACCACGCTGGCGGAGGTCCTGGAGACCGCCGACAACGACGAGGTCTTGGGCAAGATGAAGGTCTCCGCCCTGCTCGAAGCCCTTCCCGGCGTTGGCAAGGTCCGCGCTTCGCAGATCATGGAGCGGCTGGAGATCGCCAACAGCCGTCGACTGCGCGGGCTGGGTGAGCGGCAGCGCAAGGCGCTGCTCTCCGAGTTCAGCGGCGAGTGATCGACGCACAAACCGGCGCTGAGCCGAGGACCGTCCGTCAGGGCGAGCCTCGGCTCACCGTCGTTTCCGGGCCCTCCGGCGTCGGCAAGTCCAGCGTGCTCAGCGAGGTGCGCAGGCAGGCCCCGGAGATCTACTTCAGCGTGTCCGCGACCACCCGCGCGCCCCGCGCCGGGGAGGTCGACGGCGAGCACTACCACTTCGTCTCGACCGCGGAGTTCGAGCGGATGATCGCCGCCGGCGAGATGCTCGAACACGCCCGCTACGCGGGAAACCTCTACGGCACCCCGCGCAAACCGGTCGAAGAGGCCCTGGCGGCCGGCCGGGCGGCCGTGCTGGAGATCGAGCTCCAGGGTGCCCGCCAGGTGCGGATGGCCATGCCGGAGGCGCAGCTGGTGATGCTGCTGCCGCCGTCCTGGGAGGTGCTGGTGGACCGGCTCACCGGTCGCGGCACCGAGCCCGCGGAGGTCGTGGAGCGGCGCCTGGCGACCGCGCGCGAGGAGCTGGCGGCCGAATCGGAGTTCGACGCGTCGGTCGTCAACGCCGATGTGCAGGCCGCTACCAGCGAATTGCTACGATTGATTCTTGGCCGCGAGCAGTGACCTCGCGCGTTCCGCGCCGACCCGGCGTCGACCGGGTTCGTCGGGCCGCCAGCCATGTCACTGCCGCCCCAGCAGACATCCACGAGGAGCAGGAGCCACTCACGTGAGCACCCCCAGCGCGCTGGCTGCGCTCAACAGCAGCCCGTCGACCAACACCGTCGAGGGCATCACCTACCCGCCGATCGACGACCTGCTCGAGCAGGTCAGCTCCAAGTACGCCCTGGTGATCTACTCCGCGAAGCGGGCGCGGCAGATCAACGACTACTACGCGCAGCTCGGCGAGGGCCTGCTGGAGTACGTCGGGCCGCTGGTCGAGCCGGGTCCGCGGGAGAAGCCGCTGTCGATCGCGCTCCGCGAGATCCACGCGGGCGTGCTCGAGCACACCGAAGGCGAGTGACGACGGTCAACAGCGGTGCGGCCGCGCCGCAGGACCGCCCGCGGGTGGTCCTCGGCGTCAGCGGTGGCATCGCCGCGTACAAGGCGTGCGAGGTCCTGCGGCGGCTGACCGAGTCCGGCCACCGCGTCCGGGTCATCCCGACCGAGGCCGCGCTGCGCTTCGTCGGCGCGGCGACCTTCGAGGCGCTGTCCGGGCAGCCGGTGGAGACCGGCGTGTTCGCCGACGTCGAAGAGGTCCCGCACGTGCGGCTCGGCCAGGAGGCCGACCTCGTCGTCGTCGCGCCCGCCACCGCTGACCTGCTGGCCCGTGCGGCGCACGGGCAGGCGAACGACTTGCTCACCTCGACGCTGCTGACCGCGCGGTGCCCGGTGCTGATGGTCCCGGCGATGCACACCGAGATGTGGGAGCACCCGGCGACGCAGGACAACGTGGCGCTGCTGCGCAGCCGCGGCGTGGTGGTCGCCGAGCCCGACAGCGGCCGGCTGACCGGCGCGGACACCGGCAAGGGCCGGTTGCCCGATCCCGCCGAGATCGTCGACCTGGCCCGGCTGCTGCTGGCCGAGCCGCGTGCGCTGCCGCGCGACCTCGAAGGCCGCCGCGTGGTGATCTCCGCCGGTGGCACGCGCGAGCCGCTGGATCCCGTCCGCTACCTCGGCAACCGCTCGTCCGGCAGGCAGGGCTACGCGCTGGCGCGCGTCGCCGCGCACCGCGGCGCGGACGTCACGCTGGTCGCCGCGCACACCGCCGACCTGCCCGATCCGGCCGGGGTCCGGGTGATCCGGGTGGGTACCGCGGAGGAGCTGCGGTCGGTGATGCTGGCCGAGTCCGACGGCGCGGACGCCGTCGTGATGGCCGCCGCGGTCGCGGACTTCCGCCCGGTGTCGCACGTCGGGCACAAGATCAAGAAGACCGATCAGGACCCGGAGTCGCTAGCGCTGACCCGCAACCCGGACATCCTCGCGGAGCTCGTCGAGGCGCGGAACGCGGACAAGCTGGCGGCGTCGCTGATCGTCGGGTTCGCCGCCGAGACGGGCGATCCGACCACCAGCGCGCTGGAGCACGGCCGCGCCAAGCTCGCCCGCAAGGGCTGCGACCTGCTGGTGGTCAACACCGTCGGCGACGGGCAGGCCTTCGAGGTCGAGGACAACTCGGGCTGGCTGCTGGGCGGCGACGGCACCGAGCAGCCGATCCCGTTCGGCGCGAAGTCCCGGCTGGCGGCCACATTGTGGGACGCTGTGAACCGGCAGCTGTCCCGGCAGTAGGCTGACCTCGCACGTCAGGCCACTGCGGTGAGTCTTTTCAAGGAATTTCAGGGAGAGTTGTGAGTCAGCAGTCGGACCTGCGCACCGGTCGCAGGTTGTTCACCAGTGAGTCCGTGACCGAAGGCCACCCGGACAAGATCTGCGACGCGATCAGCGACTCGATCCTGGACGCGTTGCTCACCCAGGACCCGCGGTCGCGCGTCGCGGTCGAGACGCTGGTGACCACCGGTCAGGTGCACGTCGCGGGCGAGGTGACCACCGACGCCTACGCGGACATCCCGACCATCGTGCGGGAGAAGATCCTGGAGATCGGCTACGACTCCTCCGCGAAGGGCTTCGACGGCAACTCCTGCGGCGTGAACGTCGCCATCGGCTCGCAGTCGCCGGACATCGCGCAGGGCGTCGACGTCGCGCACGAGTCGCGCGTCGAGGGCGTGATCGACGAGATCGCCAAGCAGGGCGCCGGCGACCAGGGCCTGATGTTCGGCTACGCCTGCGACGACACGCCGGAGTTCATGCCGCTGCCGATCGCGCTGGCGCACCGGTTGTCGCGGCGGCTGACCCGGGTCCGCAAGGACGGGGTGCTGCCGTACCTGCGGCCGGACGGCAAGACGCAGGTGACCATCGAGTACGCCGGTGACCAGCCGGTTCGCCTGGACACCGTGGTGCTGTCCACGCAGCACGCCGCCGACATCGACCTGGACTCGATGCTGGCCGTCGACATCAAGGAGAAGGTGGTCGGCCCGGAGATCGAGGCCCTCGGCATCGACACCTCCGACACCCGGCTGCTGGTGAACCCGACCGGCCGGTTCGTGGTGGGTGGCCCGATGGGCGACGCGGGCCTGACCGGCCGGAAGATCATCGTCGACACCTACGGCGGCATGGCCCGCCACGGCGGCGGCGCCTTCTCCGGCAAGGACCCGTCGAAGGTGGACCGCTCCGCGGCGTACGCGACGCGGTGGGTGGCCAAGAACGCGGTGGCGGCCGGGCTGGCCAGCCGCATCGAGGTGCAGGTCGCCTACGCGATCGGCAAGGCCGCCCCGGTGGGCCTGTTCGTCGAGACCTTCGGCACCGAGAACGTCGACCCGGCGCGCATCCAGTCGGCGATCAACGAGGTCTTCGACCTCCGCCCGGCGGCGATCATCCGCGACCTCGACCTGCTGCGGCCGATCTACGCCCAGACGGCGGCCTACGGCCACTTCGGGCGCACCGACATCGACCTGCCCTGGGAGCGCACGGACCGCGCCGAGGCCCTCAAGGCCCTCGCCAACGCCTGACCCTCCCCCGCGTCGGACCGCAGTTTGCGTCGGGCCGCAGTTTCATCATATCATTAGCCGTATTTTCAAATAGACGTTGTTGTTCTTCCGCAGTCATTAGGCGGAAAAGTTTACCTGGTTGCTCGAAGTAATTAC
>NZ_JBFAIN010000034.1:0-55151 GCF_040654735.1 Saccharopolyspora sp. NPDC050642
CAGCCCACGCAAAATCACCGCGATCGTCCGCGCCGCACTCACCCTCACCCACCACGAACACAACCGAATCCACTGAGATCACCTCATTGAAATTGGATCTTCGATTTCAATGGAAATTGCGGACCACTCGTGGGGACCGCGTGCGGACCACTCGTGCCGGTATCGGCGTGCCGGGTCAGATGGTGGTGACGACCTCGTCGTAGTCGAGGCGGGGCAGGCGGTCGAACCAGGGGTTCTCGCCCGGCTTGCCGATGTTGACCACGACCAGCGCCTCCTGCTTGCCGCCCGGGAAGAACTCCGCGTCGAGGCCCGCCTTGTCGAAACCGGTCATCGGACCGGCCGCCAGCCCAGCGGCGCGCACGCCGAGGATGAAGTACGCGATCTGCAGGCTCGCGTTGAGCTTCGCGTTGGTCAGCCGGAGCTCGTCGTTGCCGGCGAACATCTCCCGGACGCCCTCCGCGTGCGGGAACACCCGCGGCAGGTTCTCGTGGAAGTCGGTGTCGGCGGCCAGGATCGCCACCAGCGGGGCCTTCTCGGTCTTGGCCCGGTTGCCCTCCATCAGGTGCGGCAGCAGGCGCTGCTTGCCCTCGTCGGAGCGCACCAGCACGATGCGCAGCGGCTGCTGGTTCATCGACGTCGGGGCCCACTTGACCAGGTCGTAGACGGCCTGGATCTGCTCGTCGGTGACCGGCTCGTCGCTGAAGCTGTTGGCGGTGCGGGCATCGCGGAACAGCAGGTTCTGGGCGTCCGCGCCGAGCACCAGCTGCTCGGCCTGGTCGATCGCGGTCATGAACTCACTCCTGGAGCGGTCGGGATTCCGGGGATCGCCCGCACACCGGGCGCGGGCGGATCCTCCATCCCAACATTGTTTGAGGTTTCAAATATTCCGGAACCGGCCCGCTGTGACCGACCTCACGGACGATCAGTAGCCGACCGTGAAGCGCCGCCGCCGGTGCGCGGGCTTCTCCAGCTCGTCGACGAACGCGATCGCGTAGTCCTCGCCGCCGATCGCGGAGTTCCCGTGGGCGTCGGTCACCAGCACGTCGCCGCCGAGCCGGTAGGAGCCGGTCCGCTCGCCCGGAGCGTAGGCCCCGAACGTCCCCGCCGGGCTGAGGTAGAACCAGTCCGCCTCGTCGGGCGCCTGCTGCAGCGCCGCGAGCACCTCGGCGTGCGCGCCGGCCTCCGGCTTGAACTCGTCCGGGAACCCGGGCGTGTCGATCACCCGCGGACCGTCCTCGGACACGCGGAGGCTCCCCGCGCCACCGACCACGCCGATCCGCAGGCCGTGCCGCTCGGCCGCCGCGAAGAGCGTGGGCACCGCGTCGATCAGCTTCGTGCCGTCGGGCATCGGCCGGGCCGGGATGGCCACCAGCAGCGCGTCAGCGCCCGCCGTCACGTCGAGCACGAACTGCTCGTCGTGCAGCGAACCCGCTTTCCCGGACTCGGCCAACGACTCGGCGTTCCGGGCCACGCCGATCACCTCGTGGCCGCGCCGCTTCGCCTCCCGCAGGATCGCGCCGCCGGCGTAGCCGGTCGCGCCGAACAGGACCAGTCGCATCGCATCCTCCTTCTGTGCTGGTCACCGACGCTAACCACCGGTTACCGGTGACTTCAACGTGCACTGAGTTCCTGCGGGTAACCATTGGGCGAGCACGACCGGAACCGGGTGGGGTCACCCGTGCGAAAACGACTATGCAAGCACCGTTTAGACTATTCGGGTTGCCTCGGCGAGGTCGGGACGTTCGCCCGGCGTGATCGGCGCGGTGGCACGGTGGCCGCCGACCACTTTGGTTGGCGCACTGATGTCGCTCACACCCCGGGTGCCCGTTCGGCACCGCGTCGTAATCACGCCAGTAGCGCGCCCCACCGCCGCAGGCCAGCGACCAATTCACGTTCCGCCCGACGTCATGAGGAGTGCACCACCGTGTCCGAGGTACGTATCGCCGTCGAGCAGCGCACCGAGTTCGGCAAGGGAGCGGCCCGCCGCACCCGCCGCGCCGGCAAGATCCCCGCGGTGCTCTACGGTCATGGCTCCGACCCGAAGCACCTGTCCCTGCCCTCCGTGGAGTTCGCCCGCGCGATCCGCGAGAACGGGCACAACGCGGTGCTGACGCTTGATGTGTCCGGTGGCGACAGCGAGCTCGCCCTCACCAAGACCATCACCACGCACCCGATCAAGAACTACATCGAGCACGTCGACCTGCTGCTGGTCAAGCGCGGCGAGAAGGTCACCGTCGCGGTGCCGGTCGTGCTGGTCGGCGAGGCCGGCCCCGGCGGCCTGGTCAGCCAGGAGATCACCGAGGTCGAGATCGAGGCCGAGGCCCTGCACATCCCCGAGCAGCTGGAGCTGTCGATCGCCGGTGCCGAGATCGGCACCCAGCTCCACGCCTCCGACATCCAGCTGCCCGCGGGCGTCATCCTGCAGGCCGACCCCGAGGCGCTGGTCGTCAACGTCACCGAGGCCGCGGCTTCGATGGCCGAGGAAGCCGCTGAGGCCGCCGAAGGCGAGACCGCCGAAGAGGCCTGAGCCTCCGACGTCGGGCGCACCGCGCGCCGTCCCGATCCCTCCGATCGGGGCGGCGCGCTGCGTGCCATCCAGGGTCTGTTCCGCAAGCGGCGTAGGACCCGGCTTGCACCGCCGCGGGTTCTCAGGGGCCTTCTCGCCCCGACGTGGTGAATCGGCGTCGGGGATCCCCAGCGAGAAGGCGGCCATAATTCCCGCAGGGGCCGCCACCCGCACCGCCGCGCAAGCCACCTTCGACACAGTCCTCAGAGCAGGAGACTTCTTCCCGTGAGCACCCCGGACTCGGTCGCTCTGATCGTCGGACTCGGCAATCCCGGGCCGCGCTACGAGGGGAACCGGCACAACATCGGATTCCTGGTCGCCGACGAGCTCGCCGACCGGATCGGCGGGAAGTTCAAGGCGCACAAGGCCGGTGCCGACGTCGTCGAGGGACGGCTGGCCGGCGCGCGCGCCGTGCTGGTGAAGCCGCGCTCGTTCATGAACCTCTCCGGCGGCCCGGTGGCCGGCGCGGTGAAGTTCTACAAGGCGCCGCCGGAATCCGTGATCGTGATCCACGACGAGCTCGACCTGCCGTTCGGCACCATCCGGCTCAAGCGCGGCGGCGGCGAGAACGGCCACAACGGGCTGCGTTCGATCAGCAAGTCCATCGGCACCCGCGACTACCTGCGGGTCCGCTTCGGGATCGACCGCCCGCCCGGCCGGATGGACCCGGCCGACTACGTCCTCAAGGACTTCTCCGGTGCCGAGCGCAAGGAGCTCGCGTACTTCATCGACCTCTGCGCGGACGCGGTGGAGGCCCTGGTCACCGACGGCCTCGAGGCCGCCCAGAACCGCTTCCACTGATCCCGCGAGCTGAAGGGCCCCGCACCGAGCTCGGTGCGTGGCCCTTCAGCGTGGCCGTCCACAAAGGTCATTCGGTGGGGACCAGCGCGGCCGTGGCGGCCCTCTTGAGCTTCCCCGACGGGGTCTTGGGCAGCGAGCCCGGCTGCAGCACGACGACCGCCGACGGGCGCACGCCCACCGCGTCGACGATGCGCGCCGCGACCTCCTTGCGCAGCGCCTTCTCCGCGGACTCGTCGCCCGCCAGGCGCGACTCCAGCACCACCGCGAACCGCTCGCGCCGGCTCCCGGCGTCCTGCCGGACCGCGGCGGCGTTGCCCGCGCGCACGCCCTCGACCTGGCAGGCGGCCCGCTCGATGTCCACCGGGTAGATGTTGCGGCCGCCCATGATGATCACGTCCTTGCGGCGCCCGCAGATCACCACCTGGCCGTCGACCAGGTAGCCCTCGTCCCCGGTGTCCAGCCAGCCGTCATCGTCCTGCGTGGACAGCGGGCCGTCCATGGTCAGGTAGCCCGGCGTCACCGCCTCGCCCCGGATCCGCAGCCGCCCCACCTGCCGCTCCTCCAGCCGCCGGCCCGAGTCGTCGACGACGTCGACCTCCAAGCCCGGCAACGGGTTTCCCAGCAACGCGAACCGCCGCGCCCGCTCGACGTCCGGCGCCGCCGGTTCGGCCCGCCGCTGCTGCTCCAGCGCATCCGCGTCGACGGTGTCGACCTCCAGCCCGCGCCCCAGAGGCGCGAACGACACCGCGAGCGTGGCCTCGGCCATCCCGAACGCGCACACCATGCAGTCCGGGCTCAGCCCGAACCTGGCCCCCGCGTCGGTGAACGCCTGCGCCGCCGCCGGATCGATCGGTTCGGCGCCGTTGAGCGTGAACCGCAGGCTCGACAGGTCGAAGTCGCCGTCGTCGGCGCGGGCCATCCGGCGACCGACGATCGCGTAGGCGAAGTTCGGCGCGGCCGTCACGGTCCCCCGGTAGCGGCTGATCAGCTCGGGCCAGAGCAGCGGCCGGGTCAGGAAGTCGGCCGGGGTGACCTTGACCACCGACATGCCGATCGCCATCGGCACCGTCAGGCAGCCGACCATCCCCATGTCGTGGAACAGCGGCAGCCAGGACACCGCGACGTCGTGCGCGGGATCGAGCTGGGCGGCGGTGACCATCGCCCGCAGGTTGGCGTAGAGGTTGCCGTGGGTGATCCGCACGGCCTTGGGGTCGGCGGTGGAGCCGCTGGTCAGCTGCAGCAGCGCGGTCGCGTCCTCGTCGACGTCGACCGGCGCGGCGAGCGGTTCGCCGTCGGTGAGCCCGGCCAGGTTCCGGCAGCCGATCGCGTTCTCCTCCAGCACGCCGGCCAGGTCCTCGAACGGGGCGCCCAGCAGCACCAGCCGGGCGCCGATCATCTTGAGCACCCGGACGGTGTCCTCGGCCCAGTGCGCGAGGTCGGTGCGCGGCGTCGGCTGGTGCAGCATCGTCACGCTGCCGCCGCCGAGCCACACGGCCTGCACGGCGGGAGCGATCAGGCCGGGATCGGCGGCGAGGATCGCGGCGACCCGACCGGGCCCGAGGTCGTCGCCCAGCGCCCCGGCCATCCGCAGCGCGTCGGCGTGCACCTCCGCCCACGTCCGGAACCACGGCTGCTCGGGCTCGCCCGTCGTGAGCCCCCGCGCCTGCGGACCGGAGTTCTCCCGCGCGGACGCCACCAATGTCTCCACGAACCGACTCATGTGACGCAGCTTACGAGCACGGTGATCGCGCGCACAGGTTTCGCCACAACGCGCACTCATCGAGCGCCCCCGCAAGGGCGAAGATCCCGATTCCAGGCGAAATCGGGAGCCCTCCCGCACCTACCGGGCGCGAGGAAACCGCCCGATCCCAGGCGAGGTCAGGTCAGCCGAGCTGGTCGGCGAGCTCCATCCAGCGCATTTCGACCTCGTCCTTCTCCTGCTGGAGCCCGCGCAGCTCCGCGTTCAGCTCCGCCAGTCGCTCCGGCGCTGTCGCGGCCTCCGCGAGCTTCTCGTGCAGCCGCGCTTCGCGCTCCGCGAGCTTGTCGAGCTGACGCTCGCAGCGCGCGAGGTCCTTGCGCGCCGCGTGCTCCTCCGCTCCGGAGAGCCCTCGCGGCTTCGCCGCGTCGGTCGCCTGCTTGCCGACGCTGCCTTCGGCCGCTTCCAGCAGCGACTGACGCCGCTGCAGGTATTCGTCGATGCCACCCGGCAGGTGCGTGAGGCTGCCATCGCCGAACAGCGCGTGCACGCTGTCGCACACGCGCTCCACCAGGTAGCGGTCGTGGGAGACGACCACCAGCGTGCCCGGCCAGGTGTCGAGCAGGTCTTCGAGCTGCTGCAGGGTGTCGATGTCGAGGTCGTTGGTGGGCTCGTCGAGGATCAGCACGTTCGGCTCCGCCATGAGCAACCGCGCCAGCTGCAGGCGGCGGCGCTCGCCGCCGGAGAGGTCCTCGACGGGCGTCCACTGCCGTCCCTTGCCGAAGCCGAAGCGCTCGCCGAGCTGCGATGCGGACAGCTCGTACTTGCCGAGGGTGACCCGCTCGGCGACGTTCTCGATCGCCTCCAGCACCCGCCAGTGCCCGGGCAGGTCGTGCAGTTCCTGGGTCAGGTGCGCCAGCCGCACCGTCTTGCCCTCGATGCGCTTGCCCGCGTCGGCTTCGCGTTCGCCGGCGAGCAGCTTCAGCAGCGTCGTCTTGCCGGAGCCGTTGACGCCGACCAGGCCGATCCGGTCGCCGGGACCGATGCGCCAGGTGACGCCGTCCAGCAGCGTGCGGTCGGCGATCCGGAGGTCGACGTCCTCCAGCTCCAGCACCGTCTTCCCGAGGCGGCGCTTGGCGAACGCCACCAGCTCGACGGTGTCGCGCGGCGGCGGCACGTCGGCGATCAGCGCCTCCGCCGCCTCCATCCGGTACCGGGGCTTGGAGGTGCGGGCCTTCGCGCCGCGTTGCAGCCACGCGAGTTCCTTGCGCGCGAGGTTCTGCCGCTTCTCCTCCGCCTGCTGGGCGATGCGGGCGCGTTCGGCGCGGGCGAAGACCCAGTCGGCGTAGCCGCCTTCGTACTGCTCCACGCGGCCCTGGACGACCTCCCAGGTGCGGTTGCAGACGGTGTCCAGGAACCAGCGGTCGTGGGTGACGATCACCAGCGCGCACTTGCGCTCGAGCAGGTGATCGGCCAGCCAGTGCACGCCCTCGACGTCCAGGTGGTTGGTGGGCTCGTCCAGCACCAGCAGGTCCAGATCGCGCACCAGCGCGGCGGCCAGCGCGACGCGGCGGCGCTCGCCGCCGGAGAAGTCGGTGACCGGGGTGTCCAGGCCCAGGCGGGTCATGCCGAGGCCGCTGAGCACCGAGCGGACCTGCGGGTCGGCGGCCCATTCGTGCTCGGCGCTGAAGCCGTGCGGGTCGAGCACCGCGTTGCGCACCGTGGAGTCGGCGGGCAGCTCGGTGCGCTGCGTGACGACGGCCATCCGCAGGTCGCGGCTCTGGCTGGCCCGGCCGCTGTCGGGCTCCGCGAGGCCGGCGAGCACCTCCAGCAGCGTGGTCTTGCCGCCGCCGTTGAGGCCGACGACCCCGATGCGCTCCCCCGCCGAGACCCCGAGCGAGACGCCGTCCAACAGCGGGCGCACGCCATAGCTCTTGCTGACCGATTCCAGATTGACCAGGTTCACCATCGGGTGTTCGTCTACTCCATCAACTGCGTTGCGTGATCACGGGCTGCGGTTCCCCGGCCCCAGTTTCAATTGAAACTGCAGACCGGAGTCCTAGGCGCGCAGTTTCAATTGAAACTGCACTTCAGGCGTGGACCTGGGGCGGGGTGGGCCGGTGGGCGGGCTCATCGGAGACCACTCGGGCCCCCGGGACGGGGCCGTGGGCGACGCGGACCGTGCGGCACACGCCCGCGCCGGAGAGCTCGGCCGCCACCCGGACCGCCGAATCCGCGTCGGTGCAGAGAAAGGCACAGGTCGGGCCCGAGCCCGAGACGATCCCGGCGAGCGCGCCCGCCTGCACTCCCGCGCGCAGCGTGCGCCGCAGCCCGGGGCGCAGCGACACGGCCGCCGCCTGCAGGTCGTTGCCCAGCAGCAGGGCGAGCTGCCGCGGGTCGCCGGAGGCCAGCGCCTCCAGCAGCGGCTCGACCTCCCCGACGCGGTTCGGCTTCGACTCCGCCCGCAGCCGGTCGAGTTCGGTGTAGACGCCGGGCGTGCCCAGCCCGCGGCGATCGAGCGCGATGACCCAGTGGAAGGTGTGCCGCGCCAGCACCGGCACGAGCCGCTCGCCGCGGCCGGTGCCCAGCGCCGTGCCGCCCTGCAGCGAGAACGGAACGTCGCTGCCCAGCTTCGCGGCGATCTCGCTGAGGTCGTCGCGGCCCAGCTCCAGCCGCCAGAGGTGGTTCAGCGCCAGCAGCGTCGCCGCGGCGTCGGCGCTGCCGCCGGCCATCCCGCCGGCGACCGGGATGCCCTTGTTGATCGACAGCCGCACCCCGGGCTCTTCCGGATCGCGCCCGCTGTGCTCGGCGAGCAACTGCACGGCCTTCCAAGCCAGGTTGCTGGGGCCGGTGGGCACCGAGTCCGCACCATCGCCGTGCACGTCGATGCCGGGTTCCTCGGCGACCAGCACGGTGACCTCGTCGGTCATCGACAGCGCCTGGAAGACGGTGACCAGCTCGTGGTAGCCGTCCGGGCGCGGGTCACCGACCGACAGGTGCAGGTTCACCTTGGCCGGGACGCGAACGGTGATGGGTGTAGGAACCACGGAGAGCACTCTTAGAGCGTACGTGTAGAGGAAACCCCGCCGCCGACTTCCCTGCGTACAGGACCGGAAAATGCGGTGAAGGGCGCCCCCGAACGATCAACTCGCTCGGAAGCGCCCTCCGGCGCGGATGCTGCGATCAGGCCGCCGGGATGACCGCGACGCCGCCGTACTTCTGGTTGATGAAGTCCTTGACCTGCTGGGACCGCAGCAGCTCGGCGAGCTTCTGGATCCGCGGGTCCTTCTCCAGCGCCGGGCTGGTCACCAGGCCGTTGGCGTACGGGTTGTTCTCCGGGCTCTCCACGAGGACCGGGTTCTGCAGGTTCGCCTTGATCGCGTAGTTGCCGTTGACCACCGCGGCGGCGGCGTCGTCCACCGAGCGCGGCAGCTGGTCCGGCGACAGGTCCTTGAACTTGATGTTCTTGGGGTTCTCGGCGATCGCCGACTCCAACCGGGTGCCCACCGCGGCGTCCGGCTTGAGCTTGATCAGGCCGCCCTGCTCCAGCAGCTTCAGGCCGCGGAATTGGTTCGCCGGGTCGTTGGACAGCGTGACCGTCGCGCCGTCCTGGACCTCCTGCAGCGACTTGACCTTGTTGGAGTACACCGCCAGCGGCTCCAGGTGCACGGCCTGGATCCAGACGAAGTCGCCGCCGCGCTGCTTGCGGTACTCGTCCAGGTAGGGCTGGTGCTGGAAGTAGTTCGCCTCCAGCTCGCCGTGCGCGACGGCCTCGTTCGGCCGGTTGTAGTCGTCGAACTTGACGATCTCGATGTCGAGCCCGGCCTGCTTCGCCAGGTTGTCCTTGACGTACTGCAGGATCTCGCCGTGCGGCGTCGGGCTGACCGCGACTCGCAGCGGGGCGTTCGGGTCCGAGGAGGCCTGGCCGCCGCCACCTCCGCACGCGGCCAGCACCACGCCGGCCGCGGCCACCAGGGCGGCAAAACGCAAACGCATCAGAGTTCGTCCTTTCTGGACAGTGGTTGGGAGGTCGTCCCAAGCAGGAAGAGGTTCGGGTGGGCGTCGCCCACGAGGTCAGCTCGTCGCGGTCCGGCGCCGGTCGACGAGCTTCGCGGTCCGGTCGGTGATCAGCTGCATCGCGAAGGCCAGCACGCCGAGCACGACCACCGATCCCCACAGGATCCGGTCGTCGTAGCCCTGGTAGCCGTCCTGGATCGCGGTCGTGCCCAGCCCGCCGCCGCCGATCGCGCCGGCCATCGCGGCGTAGCCGACCAGCGCCACGGCGGTGACGCCGACCGCGCCGACCAGCGCGGCCCGCGCCTCGCCGAGCAGCACCGTCCACACGATCCGCAGCTTGCTCGATCCGGTCGTGATCGCAGCCTCGACCACGGTGAAGCTGACCTCGCGCAACGCGTTCTGCGTCAGCCGCGCGAAGAACGGGATGGCACCGATGGTCAGCGGCACGATCACCGCGGTGCTGCCGATCGACGTGCCGATCACCAGCCGGGTGAACGACGCCAGCACCACCAGCAGAACGACGAACGGCACCGAACGCACCACGTCGACGACCACGCCGAGCACCCGGTACAGCACCGGCTTCGGGTTCAGGCCGACCGGCGAGGTCAGGTGCAGCAGCACCCCGAGCGGCAGGCCTCCCAGCACCGCCAGCAGGGTCGACACCAACACCATGTAGAGCGTGTCGATCGTCGCTTCACCAAGAATTCCAAGGACCTCCGACCAGGGGGTCACATCACTCACGCAGCAGCTCCGTCAACGCACACCGGGGCGCGTCGCACATGCGCGTCCCGCTCGACCATCCACTTCAGGGCCGCCTCGGCTCGCTCGCCGGTCAGGCCGACCTTGAACTTAGCCACGGGCGTGTCACCCAGCCTGGTCAACCCGCCGCCCAGGATCGCGAGCTCGACCCCGAACCGGCCGGCGGCCTCCGGCAGCAACGCGCCGACCGCGGCGAAGCCGACCAGCACGACCTCGGCGACGACGTCGTGCCGGCCGCCGGGCCGCAGCGAATCGCCCTGGTCGGTGCCGGGCAGCAGCGTGTCGCCCACCCGGCTGCCGGGCTCGGCGACGAGGTCGATGACCTTGCCGTGCTCGACCACCCGGCCGTCCTCCAGCACCGCGACGTCGTCGGCGATCTTGCGCACCACGGCCATGTCGTGGGTGACCACCAGCACGGTGACGCCCAGTTCGGCGCGGGCGCGGTCCAGCACCGTGAGCACCGAGTCGGTGGTGCTCGGGTCGAGCGCCGAGGTCGGCTCGTCGGCCAGCAGCACCGACGGCTTGGCGGCCAGCGCACGCGCCACCGCGATCCGCTGGCGCTGCCCGCCGGAGAGCTGGTCGGGGTAGACGGAGGCCTTGTCGGTCAGGCCCACGAGGTCCAGCAGCTCGCCGACGCGGGTGCGCCGCTGCGGGCCGCTGACACCGGCCGCTTCCAGCGGCAACGCGACGTTGCCCGCGGCGGTGCGCTGGCGCAGCAGCGAATCGCCTTGCGGCACAACGCCGATCTGGCGACGCGCCGCGCGAAGCGCCTTGCCGCCGAGGGAAACGAGGTCGGTGCCGTCGACGCGGATGGCGCCGCCGTCCGGCTTCTCCAGCAGCGCGATGCACCGGGCCAGGGTCGACTTGCCGGCCCCGCTCGGACCGACCACCCCGCACACCGCACCGGCCGAAACCTCCATCGACACGCCGTCGAGGGCGCGGACGGTTCCGTTGTTGTGCTGGAAGGACTTGGTCAGGTTCTCGACTGTGATCACGATCGGCTCCACATCAGCTCGCGACGGCCGCGCGCACGACAGGGCGGCAGGCCAAGGAACTTCGGAAAGGGAGGAAGAGCTGGGTCACATCTCGCGACGACAGGCGGTGGTGGTGCGACGCCCGTGGTCGATGACGCGACGCTGCGTCAGCAGCCTCCGGATGTGGTTCTGCCGGGATCGGGCCAGCTGAGCTCGGGTCTGACCCGCAGGCGGGCTGGCTAACAGCGCGTTGGAATCCACAACAACTCCATCGGTCCTGGCGTTAGCACCTGCCCATCGGGTGGTTGCTGCGGCGTCGCGGAGCCAGGTCTCTCGGCCGCTCGGGATGGATTTCCCGAATAGTAGACCCCACTGGCGGATTCCAGCGCAAGTTGATAGTCGTCACTTTCCGAAATCGTCCGCCAAATCACACACCCGGACGAGCGGGAATTTTCCTGGCACCGCAGGTGTTCTCGGTGACTCCGAGTAGTGGATCGACCTCGGTTGGCAAGCGCCCGGACGGGTGGTTCAGCGGCCGCTCTCGGTAGCCGCGGCCTCCGCGATGCGCGCGAAGTCGGCGATCTCCAACTGCTCACCGCGAATCGACGGATCCACCCCGGCGGCCCGGAGAAATTCCTCCGCGCGCGCCGCGGACCCGGCCCAGCCGGACAGCGCGGCGCGCAACGTCTTGCGCCGCTGGGCGAACGCCGCGTCCACCACCCGGAAGACCTCCGCGCGCGGCGCGGTCGACGGCGGTTCGACGCGCTCGAACGACACCAGCCCGGAGTCCACATTGGGCACCGGCCAGAACACCTTGCGCGGCACCGGACCCGCGCGCCGCACGTCGGCGTACCACGCGGCCTTGGCGCTGGGCACGCCGTAGACCCGGCTGCCCGGCTTGGCTGCCATCCGGTCGGCGACCTCGGACTGCACCATGACCAGGCCGTGCCGCAGGCTCGGCAGTTCGGCCAGCAGGTGCAGCACCACCGGCACGGCGACGTTGTACGGCAGGTTCGCGACCAGCGCGGTCGGCGGCGCCGGGAAGTCCGCGGCGGTCACCCGCAGGGCGTCGGCCTCGATCACGGTGAGCCGGCCGGCCAGCGCCGGGGCGAACTCGGCGGCGGTGCGCGGCAGCCGCGCGGCGAGCACCGGATCGATCTCGACGGCCGTCACGGCACCGGCGGCCGGGAGCAGGGCGAGCGTCAGGGAGCCCAGGCCGGGTCCGACCTCCAGCACGACGTCGTCCGCCGTGACCGACGCCGAGGCCACGATGCGGCGCACCGTGTTCGGGTCGTGCACGAAGTTCTGGCCGAGCTTCTTCGTCGGGCGGATGTCGAGCTCCTCGGCCAACCGGCGCACGTCGGCCGGGCCGAGCAGAGTCGCCTGCTGGTCGTCCACACGGAAAAACTACCCGCGCCCGGAAGCCACCGTCCCCGCACCCCGACCAGCAGAACCACGAAGGGCACCTACCACCGGCTCATCCGGCGAGAGGCGCCCTTCGGGACAACGGGAAATGCTCAGCTGAGGCCGAGCTTGGAGGAGCAGCCCGGCCAGGCTCCGTAGCCGCCGCCGCGGGCCGCGCGGACCTTCTCCGCGACCGCGATCTGCTGCTCGCGGCTGGCCTGGTGCGGGTACGGCGCGTACTGGTCGCCGCCGTAGGCGTCCCAGGTGGACTTGTTGAACTGCAGGCCGCCGTAGTAGCCGTTGCCGGTGTTGATCGCCCAGTTGCCGCCGGCCTCGCACTGCGCCAGCTTGTCCCAGACCCCGCTGTTCGGCGGCTGCTTCCCGCCGACGCGCACGACCTTGGGCTGCGCTTCCTTGGTGATCTTCTCGCCGACGGCTTCCCGGCCGGTCTCCTCGCCGTTGCGCGTGGTGACCCGGGTGAACACGATCTTCTCGCCGGGCACGCCGGGGAACTCGACCCGCTCCTCGCCCTTGAACATCGTGTTGTCGACGATCTCCTGCACCGGGGGCGCGACCGGCATCGTCACGTTGATGACCGTGCTGCCGGTGCGGTCGATGCGGATCTCGGCGCCGGTGACCAGCCGCTGGTCGCCGCCGGGCGTGATCGTGTCCTCGGGGCCGATCTCGAGCTTCTGCTCCTTGACCAGCTCGTCGATGTTGACGGCGGTCGTGGTCAGCTGCCGCGGCTCGTTGCCACCGTCGATGACGGTGATGTTCTTGCTGGTCTTGACGACCAGGTCCAGACCCTGCTCGGGCACGGCCATGGTGCGGTCGGCGGAGACCCACGCCCCGTCGGCCTGCACGCCGAGCTGGCGCAGCGCCTGGTCCACCGTGACCGAGCGGACCCATTCCTCGCGCGGCTCACCGTCGACGGTCAGCTTCAGCAGCCGCCCGCGGTCGAGGGTGATGGTGTCGCCGTGGCTGACCTTGGCCTGCGGCGAGGGGCTCAGCGCGTCGTGCTGGCCGACGGCGATGCCCTCGTCCTCGAGCACGTCGGCGACGGTGCCCTCGTAGGTGCTGATGGTGCGCTCGTGCCCGTCGACCTCGACGGTCACCGACTTGTCCATCGCGGCGGCCGCGCCGCCGGTGCCGGTGAGGGTGAGCAGCACGCCGGCCACCGCGCCCTTGAGGAAGCGCCGCTTCCAGGTGGCGATCGCGTCGACGACCTCCTGCGGCGGGGTGTCGTCCTCCTCCGCCTCCGGCAACGCGTCCGGGATGACCAGCGGCGGCAGCACCGTGGTCTCGGCGTTGATCAGCCGGATGACCTCGTCGACGTCGATCTCGGCGGTCGCGAGCATGTCCTCGGCGTCCGGGCCGAGAACGTCGTAGATGTCCGCCGGGGTGATCTCGAGCGAGCCCGGCGGGAAGCTCGGGTGGTCCTCGGCCGGGTACCGCTGCGGCTCCGGGCGGTCCAGGAGTCCCACTGCGGTGTGCTGCTCGGCCTGGACCGGGGTGAACCAGTCCGTCGTAGGCTCGAAGGATTCGGCCCAGTAGCCGTCGTCCGACCGGTAGGCATGGCCGGGATAGCTGGGCTCGCCGCGTCCGTTCACAGGGTCGTTACCTCCCGAAGGCGGAAGTCGCGCTCGCGTGATGCGGAGCGGAGGCGGCGCCGGGCGAGACCCATGTCGTCGCTCAACTCCCTCGCTCCTCGCGTGCACACAACCTTCGTGCTTCGTGTCTGTATCCGACTCCCGCAGCCAAGCGCCGTCCTAGCCGACCGAGAGCTCCGTTGCCCACGGCCCGCTTCCCCGACGTACACCGGCGAGACTTACGGGCGTTCCCCATGACTGGTTGTCATCGGTTACGAGGCCGAGACTCTAGCGTGATCAATGCAGACAGCCAAGAACCCCGATCTAGCTTGTGATCTGCGTTACACTGATTTGCCGAGCAACCGAGCACGATCAGTAAGCGAGATCGCCCGCATTTGGTCCGTTCGGGGGTACCGTCGGCGCCCCGTTAACTGGGCGACCAGGCTCCTGGGTGACATATCACACGCCCCCGACACCTGCGGTTTCCACGACCGGCACGCGGTTTCCGGGCCGGGAACCGAGCCCGGCCCGAGCACTCAACGCGCTCGGGCCGGGCCTTCCCTCCCCTCACCCGAGGGATCTGTGCCCCCGCGGCGAGTTGATCACCTCATCGCGGCAGGCCCAGCTTCCGCGCGCACGCGGGCCAGGCGCCGAAGCCGCCGCGCGCGACGCGCAGCGCCTCCGCGATGACGATCTGCTGCTCCCGCGACGCCCGGTGCGGGTACTTGTGGAACTGGTTGCCACCGTGCGCGGCCCAGGTCCGGCGGTTGAACTGCAGGCCGCCGTAGTACCCGTTGCCCGTGTTGGCGGCCCAGTTGCCGCCCGACTCGCACTTCGCGAGCCGGTCCCAGACGCCCGCCCGCGCGGCCGGCGGCGCGCTCGGAGACGCCGCCGCCATCGGCGCCGCACCGCAGACCACGATGCTCGCCACTACCGTCGCCTTCGCGAACAAACCGAACTTCATCGCAATCCTGACTGCCGTGCCTCCGGGTAGGAGGTTCTCCGCCCAGCGGGGCGGAATTTCGGGGTGCTGGCCCCCATCCCGGCTTCCGAAGTGGACGGTAGGGACGGCGTCGCGGACTGCAAGCGGGCGCGATTCGGCGCGCAATATCAAAGAACTGCGAGTGAAAGGAGTGCGGGCGGGGTTACGCCTGATCGAGCCGGAACACTCGCTCGGCCGTGGCCGTGGTCGCTACCACGAGTTCTTCAAGCGTCATGCCACGGAGTTCGGCAAGATCCTGAAGGGTGTAATTGACGCAGTACGGCTCGTTCGGGCGTCCGCGGAACGGGTGCGGGGTCAGGAACGGGGCGTCCGTCTCCACCACGAACTGGTCCAGCGGCACCAGCTGCGCGGCCTCCCGGAGCGCCTTGGCGTTGGCGTTGCGGAAGGTCGCCGTCCCGGCGAAGGACAGCACGTAGCCGGCGTCCACGCAGGACCGGGCGAACTCGGCGTCCCCGGAGAAGCAGTGGAACACCACGGTTTCGGGGGCGCCCTCTTCGGCCAGGATCCGCAGGATGTCCTGGTGCGCCTCGCGGTCGTGGATCATCAGCGGCTTGCCGACGCGCTTGGCCAGGTCGATGTGCCAGCGGAAGGCCTCCTGCTGCGGCTCCGGCGGCGAGTAGTCCCAGTAGTAGTCGAGCCCGGTCTCGCCGACCGCGACCACCCGGGGGTGCGCGACGAGCCGCTCCAGCACCTGCCGGTCGGCGTCGTCGAAGTCCTTCGTCCGGGTGGGGTGCAGGGCCACCGCCGCGAACACCCGGTCGTCCCAAGTGGACGCCTCGACGGCCCATTCGGCGGAGGCGATGTCGTCGGCGACGGTCACCACCCGGCCGACCCCGGCGGCCTGCGCGCGGTCCACCATGGCGCGCACCTCGTCGGGCGTCTTCGCGCCGCACGCGTCGAGGTGGGTGTGCGCGTCCACCGCCGAGGCGGGCAGCGCCTCCGGCACCGGCGGCAGCTCCCGCTTCCGGTCCCGCTTGCTCATCGCACCCCTCCAACGCAGGCGGCACTCAGGTGGGTCGACCGCAGTTTCAATTGAAACTGCGATTCCACCCGCGGTCTGGCCGCAGTTTCAATTGAAACTGTGGTCCAACGAGGGTTGGGGCACCCGCGGGTTTCACGGGTGCCCCTCGCCTCGGGTGGTCAGCTTTCGATCGGGGCCCATTCCGGGCCGGTCTCGCCGAGCTTCGGGTCCAGCTTGGCGAACAGCGGCGTCGGCTTCTGCAGCGGCCGGCCGACCTCGATCTCGGTGGACCGCCATGCCGCCTGCTCGCCGGCGTAGTCGCCCATCAGCACCGGGTACTCGATGCTCGGGTCGTCCAGGTCGGTGACCTCGCGGATCTCCGGCTGTGCCGACCAGACCCCGGTGCCGCCGAGCAGCTCGTGCACCTTCTGCGCCGAGTGCGGCAGGAACGGGGTGAGCAGCGTGTTGGCGTCGGAAACCACCTGCAGCGCCGTGTGCAGCACGGCGTCCCGCCGGTCCGGGTCCTCCTTGAGCTTCCACGGCTCCTGGTCGGACAGGTACTTGTTCGCCGCCGACACGACCCGCATGGCCTCCTGCGAGGCGGCCTTGAAGCGGGACCGCTGCAGGTGCCCGCCGACGGTGTCGAAGGCGTTGCGGGACAACGCCTTCAGCTCCTCGTCGGCGGCCTGGGGCGCGGTCGGGGCGGGCACCGCGCCGTTGTTCTTCGCGGCCATCGAGATGGACCGGTTGACCAGGTTGCCCCACTCGTTGGCCAGTTCGAAGTTGGTGCGCCGGACGAACTCGTCCCAGGTGAAGTCGGTGTCCTGGTTCTCCGGCCCGGCGACCGAGATGAAGTACCGCAGGGTGTCCGGGCCGAACTCGCGCAGGAAGTCCCGCACGTAGATCACCGTGCCGCGGGAGGTGGAGAACTTCGACCCGCTCATGGTGAGGAACTCGCTGGAGACGATCTCGTCCGGCAGGTTCAGCTCGCCGTACGGGCCGACCTCGCCGCCACGGTCGCCCTGGCCGTTGTGGCCCATCAGCAGCGTCGGCCAGATCTGGGCGTGGAAGGTGATGTTGTCCTTGCCCATGAAGTAGTAGCCCTGGGCGGCCGGGTCGGTCCACCACTGCTTCCAGGCGTCCGCGTCACCGGTCCGGCGGGCCCACTCGACGCTGGCCGACAGGTAGCCGATCACCGCGTCGAACCAGACGTAGAACCGCTTCATCGGCTGGTCGCGCCAGCCGTCCAGCGGGATCGGCACGCCCCAGTCCAGGTCCCGGCTGATCGCCCGGGGCCGCATGTCGTCGACCAGGTTCTGGGCGAACTTGAGGACGTTGGGCCGCCAGCCGGTGCGCGTGGACAGCCACTTGCCCAGCGACTCGGTGAACGCGGGCAGGTCCAGGAACAGGTGCTCGGTCTCGACGAACTCCGGCTTCTCGCCGTTGATCCGGGACACCGGGTTGATCAGGTCGGCCGGGTCGAGCTGGTTGCCGCAGTTGTCGCACTGGTCGCCGCGCGCGCCGTCGTAGCCGCAGATGGGGCAGGTGCCCTCGATGTAGCGGTCGGGCAGCGTGCGGCCGGTGGACGGGCTGATCGCGCCGGTGGTGGTCTTCGGCAGCACGTAGCCGTTGCGGTACAGCGCGAGGAAGATCTGCTGGACGACCTCGTAGTGGTTGCCCGTGGTGGTGCGGGTGAACAGGTCGTAGGACAGGCCGAGGCCCTGCAGGTCCTCGGCGATCACCCGGTTGTACTTGTCGGCGAGCTGGCGGGTGGTCAGCCCCTCGTTCTCGGCCTGCACCGAGATCGGCGTGCCGTGCTCATCGGTGCCGGACACCATGAGCACCCGGTTGCCGGCCATTCGCTGGTAGCGAGAGAAGACGTCCGAGGGCACACCGAAACCGGAGACGTGGCCGATGTGCCGTGGACCGTTCGCATAGGGCCAGGCCACAGCGGTCAACACAGAGGCACTCATGGTGCTTAGCCTACGGTTCGAGGGGTCGTGACCTCGAACCGGTTCTCGTTAGAGCTTGTCAGAGAACTCGCTTTGCGTGGCGGTGCGGGTGGCGGAACCTCAGACGCCGCCTGGCTGTGGGATCCCCGACACACGTATGTCCGATACGACGCGTCGGGGCTGTCCTCGCCAGACGACGTCTGAGAACCCGCAGCGGTGCCGGTTGCGTAGGTGGGCTAAGCGGCTGCGCCGCTTCAAAAACAACACCCGCCCCTTCCGCACTCAACATCAAACCTCTAGTCGTGAGCGGCAGGTGACGACCGGGATCAGCACCGCACGGGCTGGGCTCCGGCCGGGTCGAGGGCGTTGAGCACCATGCGCCCGACGTGCGGGTTGAACGCCACCGCGACGTGCTCGGAGAAGTCCTGCGGGCAGACGTCCTGGAGCACGATGTTGGTCGCGTTCGGCGCGTCCAGGTGGCCGCTGGTGTACGGGGTGACCAGCTGGTCGTACTTGGTCATGATCGTCGTGTACTCGATGCCGGGCACCGCGGCGCCGTCGGCGTTGAGCTTCGTCATGAACTCGGAGTCCTTGAAGAACTGGCGGCACGAACCGCACAGCTCGTCCGGGATCTGGCCGACGACCGGCAGCTCCTCGGCCAGCCGGTCCAGCAGCTCCGAGGTGTTCTGCAGCGTGGTGCCGTCGTAGAGCGGCGTGATCGCGACGTAGCGCTGCACCTTCTCGGCACCGCCCAGGAACTTCAGGTAGTACTGCGGCATCACGGTGCCCTCGGAGTGGCCGACCAGGTCGACCTTCTCGGCGCCGGTGGCGGCCAGCACCCGGTCGACGAAGTCGGCGAGCTCGGGCGCGCTCTCCTCCATCGGCGCGAATCCGCCGGTGAGCGGCGGCACCCCGGGCGGGAGGCCGTAGGTCAGGGCGAAGGCGCAGTAGCCCTGGTCGGCCAGCACCGGCCCCAGGTACGCCCAGTTCGTGGTGGCGGCACCGCCGAGGCCGTGGACCAGGACCACCGGCGTCGGGTGTTCGGCGCTGGGCCGGCAGCTCCAGTCGTTCACGCCGGAAGGCGCGGCGGCCGCGTCGGGCTGGGCCGTCGCGGGCGTCGCCGCCGCGGTGACCGCGAGCAGGGCCGCGAGGGCGGCCAGGACACCTCTGATGCGCATCTTCAACCTCGCCTCGTCGTGCGGTTTTTCGATGCACAACGGGCTCGGAACCAGGAAGTGACGCAGCGGACCGCAACATCATCCCGACGGCCCAGCAGGCAAGAGCACACGCGGCTTCAAGGCCCGTGCGCACTTTGTGCTGCTACAGCGACAAGAAGTCCGCACGGTTCTGCGCTGTTCGATGCGGCGGCTGGTCAGGCGAGGTCGGCGCGGAAGAAGTCGACGTTGTACGGGCCCCACTGGGTCAGGGTGAAGTAGATCGTCGGCCGGTCCACGGCCCACGGGTGCAGGAAGCCGCCGTAGAGCCCCGGGCAGTCGGCACCGGAGACCACGACCTCGCCGCCGGTCCACGGCCCGGTGAGCTCCGGCGCCGTGCGCAGCACGATCGCCGCGCGCTGCTCGTCGAGGTGCACCGCGAACCACCGGTCGAAGTGCCGGTTGTACTGCACCGACAGCTCGGCGACCGGCGCGGGCAGCACGGGCGCGGCGGCGAGCGGGTCGTCGCCCCAGCCGGTGCCGGTCCAGTACTCGTAGGCCGCCGGGTCGAGCAGGTCGTCGGCGCCGACGCGGGCGAGATGTCCGGCGCCGAACCGGCCGCTCGGGGTGCCGAGCAGGTGGGCGCGGCCGTCCAGGACGCCGGCGAAACCGATCATCTGGAACGGATGACCGCCGGGGTCGCGGCGCCGGAACCGGCTCAGCCAGGGCTGTCGCGAGTTCCGCCACACCGCCGTCTCCGACTTCGTCCAGGTCGCCCCGCCGTCGTCGGAGTACGCGAGCGCGCCGTAGTTCGTGTGCCACACGCCCGGCATCCCCCACCGCCGCACGGACATGTAGTGCAGGTAGTTGCGGCCTCCGATGGCGATCCCCGCGGTCGGGATCACGGTGTGCTCGCGCACCCCGGTCCGGTCGCCGGGCAGCGCCTGCCCGGCCATGCCGTCCTCGCGCGACAGGACCGAGTCGAACTTCAGGCCCGCGTCCAGATCGGTGTTGGTGGACCGCGCGATCACGTTGTACCGCCAGTCGGCGCTCTTGGGGCCCGCGCCGTGCCCGCCCCAACCATCGCCGTAGGTGTCGCCGAAGGCCGCGAGCACGCCGCCCCGGCCGTCGTCCCACATGATCCCGAGGTCCGTCGCGTGGATGCCGAACCGGCTGGCCGTGTTGTTGCAGGAGTCCTCGCCGGTGATCCTCGTGAGCCTGGTCGCACCGATCACACGCACCATGCGGCCACCGTACGCACGGCGGCCACGTCGCGAGGGAAAGGCGTTCACGCAGGTAGTCGCTGTGAGCTCGCGGCGCTGCCCGGCGGCTCGGGATCCTGGCCGGGACATGACCTCGGCCACTCCCCGAGCAATGCCCTACCTGATTGACCAGCGCAAACAGCGGTAACCGGGGCTGTGGTCCCGGCTCGGTGCGCGGTCATACTGTCGGCGTGCCGGTCTTCACCCGTCCGATTGACGGCGAGGCGAGCGCAGCCCAGGTGCTGCGGCGCCTCGCGGCCCGCGCGCGCCGCCGCGGGCTGCCGCCGCCGGCCGCGCTGACGGGCGACTGGTTCGGCGGCTCCGCCGTCCTCGCCCCGTCGGTGCGGATCGACGCCACCGCGCCGGAGCTGGCCTTCACCACCACCGACACGTCGACGTGCCAGGACCGACCCGGCCCGGTCGGCGGCGGCTGGATCGGCTACCTCGGCTACGGCCTCACCGACCCGGGCCGGCACGCAGAACCCCGCCGGCTGCCCCTCGCCGCGTGGGGCTGGGCCGATCACGTGCTGCGGCTCGACCCGGACGGGCGGTGGTGGTTCGAGGCGCTCGGCGCCGCAGAACCGGGCCTGGTCGCGGAGCTCGCCGAGGTGGTCGCCGGAGGCGATCCGCCGCAGGCCTCCTGGGAGGCGGGGCCGGTCGGCAGACCGGACGCCGACCAGCACGGCAAAGCCGTGCGCGGATGCGTGGAGGAGATCGCCGGAGGCGAGATCTTCCAGGCGAACATCTGCAGCCGGTTCGCGGTGCCGTTCCGGGGCGATCCGCTGGAGGTGTTCGCCGCCGGCAGTGCGCGGTTCCAGCCCGCGCGGGCGGCTTACGTGGCCGGGTCGTGGGGCGCGGTCGCGTCGTTCTCGCCCGAGCTGTTCCTGGCCCGGCACGGCCGGGTGGTGCGCTCCAGCCCGATCAAGGGCACGCTGCCGCGGCGGGGACCGCAGGACGACCGCAACGCCGAACTGCTCCGAGCGTCCACAAAGGACGTTGCGGAGAACGTGATGATCGTGGACATGGCGCGCAACGACCTCGGGCGGGTCGCCGAGGTCGGCCGCGTGACGGTGCCCCGGCTGCTGGACGTGCAGCCGCACCCCGGCGTGTGGCACCTGGTGTCGGACGTGCGGGCGGAAATCCCCTTGGAGCTGCCGAATTCGGCGCTGCTGTCGGCGGCGTTCCCGCCCGCGTCGGTGACCGGCGCGCCGAAGGCGCGGGCGCTGGAACTGATCGCGGAGCTGGAGTCGCAGCCGCGCGACGTCTACTGCGGCGCGGTCGGCATGGTCTCGCCCGTCGCGGGCATGGAGCTCAACGTCGCCATCCGCACCCTGGAATTCGCCGACGGCGTGCTGCACCTGGGCGTCGGCGGCGGGATCACGGCGGACTCCGACCCGGACCGGGAATGGCAGGAAGTGCTCACCAAGGCCGCCCCGGTCCTGTCCCTGCTGGACCACTAGCCGCAGGCGACGCAGCTTGGTGGGGCTGGCGACTTCGCGCGAAATCGCCGCGCAGAAGCAGCCGCGCTCGGGCGCGTCAGCCGAGGAAGGCGAGGGCCTCTTCGGCGGTCAGGCCGCCCGCCGTTGCCAGGTCGAGGTTCGCCAGGGACGCGGCGTGCACCGCTTCGTCGGCCGCCGCCACGCAGTCGCGCACCACGTGCACGGTGAAGCCGAGATCGGTGCCGTGCCGGGCCGTCTGCTCGACCGTCAGGTTCGTGGCCACGCCGGTGATCAGCAGGGTGTCGATGCCCTGCTCGTGCAGCCACGGCACGAGGTCGTTGCCCGCCAGGCCGGAGAGCCGCTGGTTGTCCACCACCCGGCCGCCCGCGTCCGCCATCGCCGCGATCAGCCCGGAGCCTGGCGCGTCCGGCCGGAACGCCTCCTGCGCATCGCCGACGGCGCGCATGAACGCCGTGTTGCGCACCAGCTCGCCCTCCCCGACGGGCACCGTGAACCGGGTGAACACCAGCTCGGCCCCGGCTTCGCGGGCCTCCCGGTGGAACCGCGCGGCGCGCTCGACCACGCCGCTGCGGGCCACCGGTTCGGCGAGCATCCCGCCGAAGAATCCCTCGGGCTCGATCACGTTGACCTGCCAATGCAGGCCCAGCACCGCACATCGCATCATTCGATCTTGCCCGGAAACCCAGCCGGGTCTCTACCGCCGGGCGGCGAGGACCGCGTCGTACAGCTCCTTCTTCCGCACGCCCGCGAGCTCCGCGACCTCCGCTACCGCGTCCTTCAGCCGCACGCCTTCGGCGGCGCGCTCCTCCACCTGCGCCACCAGCTCCGCCGGGTCGGTGGCCGCCGGCGGCTCGGCTCCGCCGAGCACCACCGTGATCTCGCCGCGCACGCCTTCGGCGGCCCAGGCGGCGAGCTCCGCGAGGCTGTCGCGTCGGATCTCCTCGTAGGTCTTGGTCAGCTCGCGGCAGACCGCCGCTCGCCGCGAGCCGCCGAGCACCTCGACGGCGTCGGCCAGGGTATCGGCGAGCCGGTGCGGCGCCTCGAAGAACACGCAGGTGCGTTCCTCGGCGAGCAGCCGGCCGAGCCAGCGGCGGCGTTCGCCCTGCTTGCGGGGCGGGAACCCCTCGAAGCAGAACCGGTCCGACGGCAGCCCGGACACCGCGAGCGCGGTGGTCACCGCGGACGGCCCCGGCAGGCAGGTCACCGGCAGCTGTTCGGCGACGCAGGCCGCCACCAGCCGGTATCCGGGGTCGGACACGCTGGGCATCCCGGCGTCGGTGACCAGCAGCACCGTGCGGCCCTCGCGCAGGGCGTCCAGCAGCATCGGCGCGCGCGCCGCTTCCACGCCCTCGTAATAGCTGACCACCTTGCCGCCGGGCGTGACGCCCAGCGCGCTGGCGAGCGCGCGCACCCGCCTGGTGTCTTCCGCGGCGATGACGTCGGCCGAGCCGAGCGCGTCGACGAGGCGCGCCGAAGCGTCGCGGGCGTCGCCGAGCGGGGTGGCGGCGAGCAGGAGCGTGCCGGAGTCCATAACCGCACAGCGTATTTCCGCGGGCGCGCCGCCCGGGGCGGCGGGCCACCGAGTTCGCGGCTGGTCTCCTACGATCGGGGGCTGTGAGCGTCCTCGTCCCCAATCCCGGTGGCCGCAGCGCCGACGAACTCGTCAACGTCGGCCGCAGGCCACCGGCCCGGCAGCCGGGCGAGACCGACCCGCGTCCGCTGCTCGACGTGACGATGCCCACCGACCGGCTGCGCGGCTGGCTGGTGACGATCGCGGTCACGGTCGTCGCGGGCCTCGTGCGGCTGTGGGACCTCGGGCGCGCCACCAACGAGGGCACCCCGGTCTTCGACGAGAAGCACTACGTGCCGCAGGCGTGGCAGATGCTGCGCAACGGCGGTTACGAGGACAACCCCGGCTACGAGCTGGTCGCGCATCCGCCGGTCGGCAAGCAGCTGATCGCGATCGGCGAGTGGCTCTTCGGCTACAACCCGTGGGGCTGGCGGATCATGGCCGCGCTCTGCGGCACGGTGATGGTGCTGCTCGTCGTGCGCATCGCGCGCCGCATGACCCGGTCCACGCTGCTCGGCGCGGTGGCCGGCGTGCTGCTGATCTGCGACGGGCTCAGCCACGTGCAGTCCCGGGTCGGGATGCTCGACGTGTTCCAGGCGATGTTCCTGCTCGCCGCGTTCGCCTGCCTGCTGGTCGACCGCGACCAGGTGCGCAGCCGTCTGTGGCAGGTCTGCGTCGAGGGCCGGCTGGACGCGAGCGGCTGGGGCCCTCGGCTGGGGTTCCGCTGGTGGCGGTTCGGCACCGGGCTGATGCTCGGGCTGGCCTGCGGCGTGAAGTGGAACGCCATCTACTACATCATGGCGTTCGGCCTGCTCAGCGTCGTCTGGGATGCGCTGGCGCGGCGCGCGGCGGGGGTCCGGCGGCCGTGGCGGGCGGCGCTGGTGCGCGACACCGCCCCGGCGCTGTGGTCGCTGGTGGCGATCCCGCTGCTGGTCTACTTCGCGACCTGGGCGGGCTGGTTCGCCAGCGAGACGGCGACGGACCGGCACGCCGTGATCACCGCCGACGACGTCGGCTTCGGGTCGCTGCCCGACGCGCTGCGGTCGCTGCTGTACTACCAGCTCAACGTGCTGGACTTCCACACCCACCTGGTCACGCCGAAGAACCCGCACCCGTGGGAGTCGAAGCCGTGGGCGTGGCCGATGGGCATGCGCCCGATGCTCTACTACTACGAGTCGGGGATCTCGGGCTGCGGCCGGTCCAACTGCGTCGGGGCGACGATGCTGATCGGCACGCCGGCGATGTGGTGGCTGGCGCTGCCCGTCGCGGGCTGGGCGGTCTGGCGGGCGGCCAGCAGGATGGACTGGCGCTACGCCGCGGTCCTGGTCGGCTACGGCGCGGGCTACCTGCCGTGGTTCACCAACCTGGACCGGCAGATGTACTTCTTCTACGCGACGCCGCTGGCGCCGTTCCTGGTGCTGGGCATCGTGCTGGTGCTGGGCGAGGTGCTGGGCACGGCGCGCGACCACCTGGAGCGGCGCCAGACGGGGCTGCTCGCGGTGTCGCTGTACGTGGGGCTCGTGGTGGCGAACTTCGTGTGGCTGTGGCCGATCCTCAACGGCGAGCCGATCACCCAGGAGCACTGGCAGGCCGAGCTCTGGCTCCCCTCCTGGCGCTGACCGCAGCTACGAGGCCGTGAGCGTATTGGGGTGCTCTGGCACCCCACCACACTCACGGCTCGTGACCAGCGGAAACAGGATCAGGCGCGTGGCTCCCAGCGGAACCAGGTCCGGGCCAGCAGGCCCAGCACCGCGGTCCAGGCCACCAGCACGCCGAGCGCCGGAAGCCCGCCCAGCAGGTCCACCCCGGACATCGCGCGGTGCACCAGGTCCCCGAAGGCCCCGCCGGGCAGCAGCACCACGGTCGGCGAGGTGCTCATCGACGCCCACACCGCGCTGCCGAGCAGCACGATGAGCCATGGCATCGTGGTGATCTGCGCCTGCTCCGCGGTGGACGTCCGGCCGCTCGTCGCCGCCCCCGCCGCGACGGCGAGCGCGACTCCCGGGATCATCGCGAGCACCAGCGCGACCGGGCTCGCCGGCA
Organism: Saccharopolyspora sp. NPDC050642; assembly: GCF_040654735.1. Classification (NCBI taxonomy): domain Bacteria; kingdom Bacillati; phylum Actinomycetota; class Actinomycetes; order Pseudonocardiales; family Pseudonocardiaceae; genus Saccharopolyspora; species Saccharopolyspora sp. NPDC050642. Next base: position 25,212 of record NZ_JBFAIN010000034.1, read on the forward strand.
GCGGCGCGCCCAGGCCCACCGAAATCCCGAACAGCACGATCATCTGGCCGAACCCGAGCAGGACCGCCGGGCTCAGCAGCCCGGTCAGGATCGTCGCGGCCGACTGCTCGCTGCTGCGCAGCCGCTTCAGGTACAGGTCCTCGCGGCGGCTGGTCAGCGCGGTGGTCACCGTGAAGTAGACGGTGAGGCCCTGCACCGCCAGCAGCTGCGTGGTCAGCGTCGCGGACCAGACCCGCAGGTCGGCGCTGCCGGGCACGCTGGTGCCCAGGAGCAGGCCGAGCAGCAGCGGCATCAGCGTCGCGCTGAGCGCCACGGTCTTGTTGCGCATCAGCAGCTTCCACTCGGCGCTGCTCAATGCGAGCACGGCTGTGCTCATGGGACGGCCACCTCCTGGCGGACGGATTGGAAGATGTCTTCGAGCGACGCCTGGTGCGCGCGCAGGCCCGCGAGGTCCAGGCGCCCGTCGGCCCAGGCCAGCAGCGCGTGCAGGTCGCGCTGCAGGGCCGGGGTCCGGACCTCCACGCGGGTGCCGGTCCACGTCGCCGTCCCGGCCAGCGGCGGGAGCTCGACGCGGTCGCCGGGGTCGAAGCTGATCCGCGCCTGCTGGGAGGCCAGCACGTCGACCAGCCTGCCGGACACCGCGATGCGGCCCTGGTGCATGATCGCCAGCCGGTGCGCCAGCCGTTCGGCCTCCTCCAGGTAGTGCGTGGTCAGCAGCACCGTGGTGCCCCGCGCGAGGCGGGCGCGCACCATTTCCCAGGTGGCGCGGCGGGATTCCGGGTCCATGCCGGTGGTCGGCTCGTCCAGGAACAGCAGGTCCGGATCGCCGAGCAGGGCGAGTGCGAGGTCCAGCCGGCGCCGCTCGCCGCCGGAGAGCTGCTTCACCCGCGTCGCGCGCCGGGCCGCCAGCCCCACCGCCGCCAGCGATTCGTCCACATCGGACTTGCGCGAGGTCAGCGCGGCGCCGAGCCGGGCGGTTTCGAGGACCGTCAGATCGCTGGCGAAACCGCCTTCCTGCAACATGATCCCGGTCCGGCGGCGCACCGAGCGATCCCGCCGCGGGTCCTTGCCGAAGACCCGCACCGCGCCCGCGGTCGGCGCCCGGTGCCCCTCGATGGTCTCCAGCGTCGTCGTCTTGCCCGCCCCGTTGGTGCCGAGCAGCGCGAACAGCTCACCGGAGTGCACGTCGAAGTCGATCCCGCGGACCGCCTCGAAATCGCCGTAGCGGCAACGCAGTCCGTTGACGCTGATCACTGGTGTCGTCATGCCGTCAAGGCTCGCCGGATCGCGTTCGCGCCGGTAGAGCGTTCCGTCAGCCGCGATCGCGAGTCCTGTCAGGAAAATTGATGACTGATGTCATGCCGGAATCGGCGAGCGGGGCGGGACGGATGCAGGATGCTGGACCGGTGAGCGAACCCGACCCCGTCCAGTTCGACCCGCGCCGCATCGTGCGACTGCGCCGCTACACGTGGTGGTCGCTCGTGCCGCTGATGCCGATTTACGCGTTGTTCCCGGTGCTCAACCTCGTGGCCGGCGCGCGGCAGGGCTTCTACGGCACTCCCGAGATCGTCGTCCTGGCGCTGGTCCTGGTCGCGATCGCGGTGGACGGCACGATCCTGTCGATCAGCCTGATGCGCGGTCTCGGCCAGGGCACGTCGCGCCCGGTCCTGCACGGTGTGGTCTTCGTGCTCTCCCTCGCCGCCATGGCGTACGCGCTGAGCCAGGACGGCGGCGGGGTGATCTGGTCGGTGCTGGTCAGCGGGCTCGCCGCGGCGCACATCGCGGCCGGCCCGCACCGGTTCCGCTGGCAGCTGGCCGTCGCGGCCACGTTGCTGATCAGCACGGTCGCCGGGCTCGCGGCCCTGCCGCGGATGCCGCACCCGATGCTCGCCGTCCTCACCGGCTTCACCGCCGTGGTCACCGTGGCCGCGGTGATCTCGCTGGTCTTCGCCGCCGTCTGGTTCTGGGACATCGTGCTGGAGCTGGACCGGGCCCGCGCCGTCAGCGCCGAGCTCGCCGTCGCCAAGGAACGTCTCCGGTTCGCCGCCGATCTGCACGACATCCAGGGCCACCACCTGCAGGCGATCGCGTTGAAGGCGGAGCTGGCCGAGCGCCTGGTCGGCGCCGACGACGACCGGGCGCGCGCCCAGGCCGCCGAAGTGGCCGAGCTCGCGCGGACCGCGCTGAAGGACACCCGCGAGGTCGTGCAGGGCTACCGGCGCAGCAACCTGATCACGGAACTCGACAACGCGCGCGAAATCCTGGAGGCCGCCGGCGTCCGGACCACGGTGCGCGGTGACGCGGCGACGGTTCCACCGCCGCTGCAACCGCTCTTCGGCGCGCTGGTGCGCGAAGGCACCACCAACATCCTCCGGCATTCGCGCGCCGAGAACTGCGAACTCGTCATCGCCGTCGACGGCCCGCGCACGCAGGTCGTGCTGTGCAACGACCGCCCGAACCCGCCCAACGGCGACGCCGGGTCCGGCATCGACGGGCTGCGCCAGCGGTTCGGCACACTGGGCGGGCGGGTCGACGCGAACCGGGTGGCGGACCGGTTCGAGCTGCGCGGTTCCGCCGACGAACCCGGGAGGACTTCGTGATCCGAGTGGTGCTGGCCGACGACGAGGACCTGATCCGGGGCGCGCTCGCCGCGCTGCTCGACCTGGAGCCGGACCTGGAAGTGGTCGCCCAGTGCAGCAACGGGTCGGAAGCGCTCCGGGCGGTCCGCGAGCACGCGCCGGACATCGCGGTCTTCGACCTGGAGATGCCGGAGCTCGACGGCGTGCAGGCCGCGCAGCGCCTCGACGGGCAGCTCCCGATCGTGCTGGTCACCCGGCACGCCCGCCCCGGGGTGCTGAAGCGGGCGCTCGCCGCGGGCATCCGCGGCTTCGTGCCCAAGACCACGCCCGCGTCCCGGCTGGCCGTGATCCTGCGCGACGTGCACGCCGGCGCCCGCTACATCGACCCGGAGATCGCGGCCAGCGCGCTGACCGGCGGCGCCTGCCCGCTCACCGACCGGGAACTCGAACTGCTCGGGCACACCCTGCAGGGCGGCACGATCGCCACCATCGCGGCGGCGGTGCACCTGGCGCCCGGCACGGTCCGCAACTACCTGTCGGCGGCGATGACCAAGCTCGGCGTCGAAACCCGGCACGAAGCTGCCCGCCGCGCCTGGGAAGAGGGCTGGATCTGAGGTCGCTTTCGCGCGAAAACGGCCCTCGACGTGAGGAGTGGGCGGCGATTTCGCGCGAAAACGGCGGCGCCTGAAGTGAATGAAGCCGCGCGCGGTCGCCCCGGCTGGGAACGACCACGCGCGGGTCCCGCCCTCTCAGGCCAAGTCGGCCAGGGTCTTCCGGAGCGCGGCCACCGCGTCGACGATCTCCTCCGGCCGGACCGAGAGCGGCGGACGGCAGCGCAGCGCGTCCGGTCCCGACGGCAGGAACAGCGTGCGGTAGCTGTCGCGGGCGATCGCCAGCGCGCGGTCGCGCTTGGCCGGGTCGCGGAAGGTGATCGCGCACATCAGGCCGCGGCCGCGCGGGTCGCGGATCACCGACGGGAATTCCGCCGCCAGGTCGCGGAGCTCGCCCAGCAGCAGCTCGCCCATCTGCCTGCTGTGCTCGAACAGGCCCTCGCGCTCGACGACCTCCAGGATCCTGGTCGCGCGGACCATGTCGACCAGCGAACCGCCCCAGGTGGAGCTGATCCGGCTGGCCTCGCGGAAGGCGTTGTCGGCGACCTCCAGCACGCGGCGCCCGCCCATCACCCCGCACACCTGCAGGCGCTTGCCGAAGGCGACCAGGTCCGGCTCCAGCCCGAGCGCCTCGTGCGCCCAGGCCCGCCCGGTCAGCGCGCCGGTCTGCACCTCGTCGGCGACGGTGAGGACGTCGTGCTCCCGGCAGAGCTCCTGCACCGCCTGCAGGAACTGCGGCCGCAGGTGCCGGTCGCCGCCCTCGCCCTGGATCGGCTCGTACACGAAGCACGCGATCTCGCTGCCGTACCGGCGCAGCGCGGCGCGGGCGGCGTCGAGCGCGATCGTCTCCTCCGGCAGCAGCTCGGCGCTGTCCCACCGCTCGCCCGGCTCGATCGCGGGGCTGGGGATGCGCGGCCAGTCGAACATCGGGTAGTCGCGGATCTTCGACGGATCGGTGTTGGTCAGCGAGAGCGTGTAGCCGCTGCGGCCGTGGAAGGCCCGCTCCAGGTGCAGCACGCGGCTGCCGCGCACCGCGATCCCGTTGCGCGCGTTGACCTTGGTCTTCCAGTCGAAGGCGACCTTCAGCGCGTTCTCCACCGCGAGGGTGCCGCCGTCGATGAAGAACAGCAGCGGCAGCTCGGGGACGCCGACCACGCGGCGGAAGGTCTCGGCGAAGCGGGCCTGCTCGGCGGTGGCGAAGTCCGGGTTGGACGGCTTGACGCGCCCGACGCGCACCAGGTCCGCCTCGAACTCGGACGTGCGCAGGCCGGGGTGGCCGTGCCCGAGCGGCGCGGAGCTGAAGAACATCGTCATGTCGAGGTACTCGGTGCCGTCGCGGGCGTCGCGGAGCCGGCACCCGTCGCCGGCGTCGAGGTCCACGACGATGTCCATCAGGTCGCCGGTGACGTGCGCTTTCAGCGCCGCGACGACGTCGGTCGCCGCGTGTCGCTGGCTCGGGACTTCGGTCGGTACGACGTCGCGAACGGTCTCGTGCTGAGCGGTCATGTTCGGCCTCCCGGCGCCGTGTGGTGCGGTGTCGAGCATCACTTGTCAATAAGAATTACATCAGGATTCCACAGCGAAGCAACATCCTTCAGTAAAGACTGCGCTTCGGAGAAAGATTTTCTTTCGCTGCGGCATGCGTGGGCCGTGAACCACTGCTGGGTGAACTCGAACGGTCAGGCGAGGCGGGAGCCGGACCACCAGCCGCGAACGGGCGGCACTGGGTCGAGCAGCGGATCGGCCTCGGTCAGCGGCGCGGCGGTTCCGCACACGTCGGCCAGCCGTTCCGGCGTCAGGCAGTAGACCCGCTCCGGTGCCGAGACCGCCCAGTCGGCCAGTTCCGCCGCCGGGAGGCGGCGCGTCGAAGCGACGACGACGACGTTGCCGGACTGACGCCGCGCCAGCACGCGGGGGTGGGCGAAGACCAGCACGTGCGGGAACACCTCGCAGGCCGCGGCGATCGCGCGCAGGGCGAAACCGAGTTCGGCGGCATCCCACAGGTTCGCCGCGAACAATCCGCCGGGCCGCAGCACCCGGGAGACCTCGGCGAAGAACTCGACGGTGGCCAGCCCGGTGACGACGTCCCCGCCTTGGAAGGCGTCCAGCACGACGAGGTCGGCACTGCCGTCCAGCGCACCTTCGACGCCGGCCCGGCCGTCCTGCACCTGAACCTCCAGGCCCGGCACCTCGTCGAGGCCGAGGTGCTCGCGCACCAGCTCGACCAGCTTCCCGTCGAGCTCGAACACGAGCTGCTCCGAGCCGGGCCGCGTCGCGGCGAGGTAGCGGGGCAACGCGAAACCACCGCCGCCGACGAACAGCGCCGACACGGCACCCGGCGGCCAGTGCCGGTCGATCGCCTGCGCGATCCAGTCCGTGTAGGGCATCTTCAGGTGGGCCGGATCATCGAGATCCACATAGGACTGGGAGACGCCGTCGACGGAAACGGTCCACCCGCCGGCCCGGAGGCGATCGGGGATCAGCTCGGCGACACCGAACCGGACGGCCGCCTCAACCCGTTCGCGCGTCCCCACGGAAGCCTCCCCTCGGCTGAACCCGCCGGCCGGAAGCAGCACCTCGATCCTAGCCCCGCCACGACGACACCCGGCGCCATCGAGCCCGGGATGCGACGGCGGGGCGGCCAGGCGAAGCAGCGCGGCGGCCGCGCTGTTCGGCGCCCCGGGACGCTGCCGCCGCCGGGCTCCCGAAAACGGCGCCGGTAATGTTCGCTACATATACCGGAACCGCCCAGCGCATTCCCGATAAGCCCCGCGGTCGAATTTATTCAGCCGGATGCACACGCGAAACACGCCCCTGGGAAGCAATGCCGTCAAAGTCAGCTGCTCCGTTCGGGTACGCGTGGCGACGGCAATGGATTCCTTTCCTCGCGGCGCGGTAGATTGCACGACGGCCAACTCGTGGGGGTTCCACAGGAAAGGGTGGTCCCATCATACTCACCGCTCATGAAATGCGTATCGCCGAGTCGATCGTCAACGGCAGGTCGAACCGCGAGATCGCCGGCGAGATGCGGGTAGCACAACGAACCGTCGAATTTCACATCACAAATATCTACCGCAAGCTGGGAATATCGCGCCGGGTGCAGCTGCCCGACGCGTTGACCCGCCTTTCGGAACGAGATTCGAACCCGCGGTGAACTGCGCGCAACGCAATCCCGGCGCACCGCCGTCCTCGGCACCCGAACCCGCCACCCAACGTCGAGTGGCGGGTTCGCCGCATTCTCCGGACGCCGCCGGGAGAGATTCGCCGAATCCTGCGGAATACCGCAGGGACACGGTGTTGCGGCGGCCCTACGTTGAATTCAGGCCGCAGTGGCGCGGTCGGAGTGAATCCTGATCGCACTTCGATCGGCCGCGTTCCGGAAATCCGGTGATTTCTCGCCGGCGCGGCCGTCGCGGTGCGCACCCTCCTGCGCAAATCGGATGGTCGACGTGCGTGCACAACCTCGGATTCCGAAGTTCGGCGGAACATCGTTGGCGACACCGGAATCGGTGCGGCGCGCGCTGGGGCACACGGTGATCCGGGTCGACGCGCCGGAGTCGTGGCTGGTGGACGTCGGGTTCGGCGCGGGCCGCCGCCATCCCCTCCGACTCGATCGCCGCGGCCCGCAACGAGATCCACCCTGTCCACATTGGAGCGTCCCGACGAGGTGAACCGCGCTCGTCCGCAGAACGAGCTGTCAAGCGCCGTCGGCGCGGCGGCGGGCGCGGTAGGTCCGGGTCTTCATGCGGTTCCCGCAGCCCGCCGTGGCGCACCACCTGCTGTTGCGGGCCTTGGCGCCGTCGTAGAACACGATGCGGCAGTCGGGCGCCGAGCACATCTTGACCCGGCACCAGGAACCTTCTGCCTCGGCGATCACGATCGCCGAGGCGATGTCCGCCAGCGCCCCGCGCACGCCGTCCTCGACGGCCCGCAGCCGGACCGCGCCCGTCTCGTCGAGGCGGGGCCGCAGCGGGAAGTCGAGCGCGGCCGACAGGTCCGGCCCGTCACCCCGGACGGCAACGCCGGGCTGGTGGGAGGCGGCGATCTCGCGGATCGCCGAACGCAGGGCCAAAGCCCGCGCGAAGTCCTTCTCGGAGCACGCGTCCACGGCGAAGCCGCGGTCCCGCAGCCAGTCGGCGAGGTCGCCGGCGGTGACGAGGGACTCCTGCGGGGTGAACCGGCCGAAGTCCCGCTGGTCGACGGTGTTCGCGAAGTCCACCGCGAGCGCGACCTCGGCCGGAGCGCCGCGGTGGACGGACCAGTCCTCGAACGCATGCGTGCTCACGGCGTCCCTCCATTCCCGCTGGTCGGTCGATCCTAGCCGCCGCACCTCCCCTCGACGGCGCCCGTCGCGGCGCGCACCTGTGCGATGGACAGCCTTCATTCGCGTGCACTAGTGTAATCATTCACTGGTGTATTCACCGTTCGGAAGGAATGGCATGGAGTTCAAGCTCGCGGGTAAGACGGCGCTGGTCACGGGCGCCAGCAGGGGAATCGGACTGGCCGTCGTCCAAGCTCTGACCGCGGAAGGGGTGCGGGTCGCGGCGGGCTCCCGCACCACCAGCGACGCACTGCTGGAAGCCACGCCCCTCGTCCGCCGGACCGACCTGACGTCGGCGGAGCAGAACGCCGAGTTCGCGGAGTGGGCGTTAGCCGAGCTCGGCGGCGTCGACCTGCTGGTGAACAACGTCGGCGGGTCGCCCGGGCGGACCGACGGATTCCTGGCGATCAGCGATGAGGACTGGCAGCAGGCCTTCGAGCTGAACTTCTTCAGCGCCGTCCGCACCACCCGCGCGGCGCTGCCGAGCCTGATCGAGCGCCGCGGCGCGGTGGTCAACATCGGATCGGTCAACGCCCGGCTCGCGCTGCCGCGCCTGATCGACTACTCCGCCGCCAAGGCCGCGCTCGTCAACTTCGGCAAGGCCCTGTCCGAGGAATTCGGCGAGCGGGGCGTGCGGGTGAACACGATCTCGCCGGGGCCGACCCGCACCGCGGTCTGGACTTCCCCCGACGAAATGGCCGGGGGCCTGGCCAAGAGCCTGGGCGTCAGCCACGAGGAGTTCCTGGCCCAGGTGCCGCAGGCCACCGGCCTGAACACCGGGCGGTTGGCCGAGCCCGAGGAGATCGCCACGCTCGTCGTCCTGCTCGCCTCCGGCCGGGTGCCCAACATGAACGGCTCGGACATCGTCCTGGACTGCGGAATGCTCAAGGAAGCCTGACGCGATCACGAAGGAGAACCTGGTGCAGCAGGACATCGCGGCACCCGCGGCAGCGCACCTCCCGCTCTGGCAGCGGCGCCCCGGGGTGTCCTTCGCCGTGTTCGGCACCGTGCAGATCACCCTCATCGCCGCGATGACGCTGATCTCGGTGCTGCTGCCCGCGATCCAGCGCGACCTGGGCCTCGACCGGGCCGAACTGGCGCTGGCGAACAACGCCTACGCGGTGTCGTTCTGCGGGCTGCTGCTGCTCAGCGGCCGGCTGGCCGATCTGCTCGGGCTCCGCCGCGCGCTCGTCGTCGGCATGGTCGCGTTCGGGCTGGCGTCGGTGGCCAACGCCGCGGCGACGAGCTTCGCGGTGATGCTGCTGGCCCGCTTCGGGCAGGGCATCGGCGCGGCGCTGACGGCTCCCGCGGCGATGGCCCTGGCCGGCATCGTGTTCCGGGATCCGCAGCGCCGCGCGAGGGCGATCGCGATCTGGGGCGGATTGCCCGTCGTCGGGGCCACGTCCGGCATCCTGCTGTCCGGCGTCGTGGCGAACTGGGTGTCCTGGCGATGGGCCTTCGTCGTGCCCGCGGCGGTGGTCGCGCTCGTGCTCGTGCTGCTGCCGCGCGTCATGCCGCCCGCCCCGGCAACGCGCCGAATCCGGGTGGACGTGCTCGGCGCAGCGCTGGTCACGGCCGGATTGTGCGGCGTTTGCTACGGGCTCGTCGAAGCGGCGGAGCAGGGGTGGGCGGCCGCGGGCGTGCTCGTCCCGCTGCTGGCCGGTCTGGTCGCGCTCGGCTCGTTCGCGTTGTGGGCGGCGCGCGCCGAGCATCCCCTGGTTCCGCTGTCGTTCTTCCGCTCCCGCAAGCGGTTGATGGGACTGCTCGGGGTGATGCTGGCTTCGTCGGGCACGTTCACCACGACCTATTTCCTGCCGCTGTACTTCCAGCAGCAGCAGGCGTTCTCGCCGTTGATGACGAGCATCGCGTTCCTGCCCTACGGGATCGCGATGTTCGCCACGGGCCTGTTCGCCGGATGGCTGGCGGTGACCGCGGGCGCGCGCCGCATGACCGCCATCGGATTCGCGGGCGGCGCGGCGGGGCTGGCCCTGCTGGGGCGGCTCGACGTCGCCTCGCCGTACGTCGGCACCCTCCTGGCCGGGCTCGTCGTCTTCCCCGTGGGCGCCGCGCTGATCTTCTCGGCGGCGACCGCGGCCGCGATGAACGACGTGCCCGACGAGCAGGCCGGGCTGGCCGGCGGGGTGCTCAACACGGCCATGGAGGGCGGGCCGACGATCGGGTTCGCCCTGCTGGTCTCGATCGCCGGCGCCCACACCAGCCGACTGACCAGCGGCGGAACCGACGCCGCCGTCGCGACGGCCGACGGCTACGGATTCGCATTCACCGTCGCCGCGGCCGCGTACGTCGCGGCGATCGCGCTCAGCCTGCTCACCCTGCGGCGGAGATGAGTGCCGGGGTGCCGCCTCAGCGACGCTTGATCTCCCGCAACCGCGGGCAATTCGCCCCTGTCGCCCTTCTCGTACCTCGGTTGGAAAGGCCGAACCAGGCGAGGTGGTCGGCGGCACCGTCCCGCGGGAGACCGGACTGCCAGTGCCCAGAAATGTTGAGGATTCGTCGCGGACGCGGCCGTTGAACGACTCGACGTAGCCGTTGCGCAGGGCAGGATGAAGTACAGGCCGGTGCGTTCTCCCAACCAGTCGGACATCGCAGCGCAGGGTTTCCGTAGCGAAGCACGGCCGGATAGCCGCGCAGGGCGGCGAGGCCGTCGAGTTCGCCGCTTCCAGCTCGCAGCAAGGAGAAGTCGAGGCTCGCCTCGATGCCGTTGAGGCGCAGCGCCCGAAGATCCCGGAGTTTCACGACGTTCTCGAACGCGAACTCCGTCGCGGTGCCGACAAGAGCCATCGCCTCAACGCGGAGACCCTCCTCCGCAGGATCCCCACCACACCACGAACAATCGGCCGCAGCCCAGCAAGTCTCGGAGTCGACATCGGACGGCTGGTAGGTGAGCAGGCCGGGAACGCTCCCCACCGCAAGGAGCCGACGCGAAGAATCCACCGCACCGTGGGGGGTTTGGGGGGCTCGGCCCCCCAGTGTTACGCGGAACGCAAAAGGCTCGTGCTCTCCGCGAGCACGAGCCTTCTATTGCGTGGAGCTGAGGGGAATCGAACCCCTGACCTTCTCGATGCGAACGAGACGCGCTACCAACTGCGCTACAGCCCCTTGTTGAGTGCTGACGAAAGCTTAGCAAGGCCCGAAACAGCCTTCGCAGCACCCCCCTCTAAGGGGTCGAGGCCTACTCGCCGGAGGCTCGCCGGTAGGGCTCCCAGGTGCGTTCGTCCAGCTCATCGAACATGGGGTCCTCGTCGTCGATCTCCACGCGCACGGCGCTCGAGTCCGGCCGACGGTCCGCGGGGCGGCCGTCTTCGCGGTCGTCGTCCTCGTCGTACTCGTCGACGAGCTGGTCGTCGATCTCGGCGTCGTCGTACCCGTCGTACTCGCCGTGCTCACCGCTCATCCGGGCCAGCCGCCGGCTGCGGACGTCCTCTTCGATGCGGACCTGGCGGCGCAGGTACGTGAGGTAGCCCACGGTCGACAGGTCGGTGATGCCGTGCACCCACCACAGGACCGGCCACACCATGGCGGCCAGCAGCGCGGTCGTCACGGCCAGCAGCAGCATGACGAGCACGATGCGCTGCCGACGGGCGTACTTCACGCGCGCGGCCAGCGCGGCGGCTTCCGGATCGAAGCCACCGCGGCCGGGGCGGTACCGGCGCCCGGCCCGGACGTCGTCGCTGTGCACGCGTCGCCACGAGCCGTCGGCCTCGTGCTCTTCGATCTCTTCGAGGGCCTCGTCCCGGTCGGTGTCAGGCATCCCGAAAGCCTCCTCCACCTCGTCGGTTGTCGCGGCTCCGGGCGTCGCCGGTCGCCGCCCGCTGCCTCGTCGCACAACTCGTGCGGCGAGCGCGGAATCGGTGGTCTTGGACACTTCTTGGCGACGGCGGGCGAACATCGGAACCAGTACCACCAGCCACGCCGCCGCCAGTGCAGCGAAGATCAACGAGCTGGGCATGCCTCGCCACCTCCCCCTGGCCACCGGCAGCACACAAGTCTGCGATCGCCACGCTAATCACATCAGCCACTTCTGTCTCGGAGCCACGCCGAGTCACAGTGGTTCCCCAGGGACAAGAAAACCGCACGTTCAGAGCAGCCAGCGGCAACATCGACACCGGCGTGTCGGCTTCCGCACCGCCGAATGACTACGATCTTGCGTCCGTTCGGACCAATTTCGGCCGATGATCGCGGGTTCCGCGGTGACGGTGCGTGATCAAGATCTCGGCGTTCAGGGCCGTCTCGCGCCGCCGGACTCGATCAGCCGGTGCACCGCGCCGCCGGGGATCTCCTCGATGGTCAGGGCGTACACGTAGTGGTCCCGCCAGGCGCCCGCCACGTCCAGGTACCGGTGGAACAGCCCTTCGCGGCGGAAGCCGGACTTCTCCAGGACCCGCACGCTCCGCTGGTTCTCGGGCCGCACCGTGGCCTCCAGCCGGTGCAGTCCGACCGCGCCGAAGCAGTGGTCCACCGCCAGCGCGACGGCAGCCGTGGCGATCCCGCCGCCGGCCAGCCGCGCGGCCACCCAGTAGCCGATCCACCCGGAGCGCAGTGCGCCGCGGACGATGTTGCCGACGGTCAGCTGGCCGGCGAAATCGCCGTCGACGGTGATGCTGAACGGCAGCGCCTGGCCGCGGCGGGCCATGCCGCGCAGCGCGCTCCACTGCGCGGGCCAGGCCATCCGCGCGTTCCGCTCCTGCCAGCCGCCGACCGCGGTGGGCTCCCATTCCTGCAGGTAGACACGGTCCTGCAGCCTGATCCGGCTCCAGGCGGAGCCGTCGCGCAGCCGGGGCGGGCGCAGCGCGACGGCGCCCCGCGCGGTGATCAGCGGGCCGAGGCGCGCCGGCCAGCCGGGGTGGCGGCCGATCGGGAACCCATCGGCGTCGGCGGGCTGCATCGGTGGCTCACGCGCGCTGCGAGAGGAACCGGACCTGCACGTCTTCGCCCGCCGCGACTTCGGTGGTGTCCTCGTCGACCACCACCAGGCAGTTCGCCTCGGCCAGCGACGCCAGCAGGTGCGAGCCCGAGGTCCCCAGCGGTTGCACCAGGTAGGAGCCGTTCTTCGGGTCGCGCAGCAGCTGGCCGCGGAGGAAGCCGCGACGCCCCTTCGCGGAGCCGATCGGGGTGAGCAGCTCGGCGGACACGGTGCGGCGGTGCGGGTTGATCTTGCCGAGCGCGGCGCGGATCAACGGCCGCACGAGCACCTCGAAGACGACCAGCGCGCTCACCGGGTTGCTGGGCAGCACGAAGGTCGGGATCTCGTCCGGGCCGAGCCGGCCGAAGCCCTGCACCGAGCCGGGCTGCATGGCCACCCGGGTCGCGTCGAGCTCGCCCAGGTCGGCCAGGGCCGCCCGGACCTCGTTGCCCGCCGCGCCACCCGCGCCGCCTGCGATCACGACGATCTCGGACAGCAGCAGCCGCCCTTCGACGACCTCGCGCAGCCGGCGCGGGTCGCTGTTGACGATGCCGACGCGGGTCACCTCGGCGCCGGCGTCGCGCGCGGCGGCGGCCAGCGCGTAGGAGTTGACGTCGTAGACCTGGCCCTGCCCGGGCGTGCGGTCGACGTCCACCAGCTCGTCGCCGACCGAGATCACCGACACCCGCGGCCGCGGGTGCACCAGCACCTTGTTGCGGCCCACCGCCGCCAGCAGCCCGACCTGCGCCGCGCCGATCGGTGCGCCGCGGCGCACCGCCACGTCACCGGTCTGCACGTCCTCGCCGGTGCGGCGGACGAACGCCGCCGATGGCACCGCCTGCCGCACCGTGACCTTCGCCGGGTGCTCGTCGGTGTACTCCAGCGGCACCACCGCGTCGGCCAGCGTCGGCAGCGGCGCACCGGTGACCACCCGCACCGCCTGCCCCGGCTGCAACCTGCGCGGCTGCCGCGACCCGACCGGGATCTCCCCGACGACCGGCAGCACGGTCGACTCGTCGGCCGTCTGCACGTCGACGCTGCGCACCGCGTAACCGTCGACCGCGGCCTGGTCGAATCCGGGCAGCGCCTGCTCGGCGACGACCTCTTCGGCGCACAGCAGGCCCTGCGCCTCGGAGATCGCGACCCGGACGGGCGCGGGCCGGACGGCCGCCGTGAGTACGCGTGCGAGCTGCTCGTCCACTGACCTCATGGCTGACCTCTTCCCACGTGCCCGAGCCGTGGCCTGGCGCAGCGTGTTAGCTCCTGCTCATCCGTTCGACGAGCCAGTCTCGCAAGTCCGGCCCGTACTCTGGATCCTCCAGCGCGAAGTCCACCGCAGCTTTGAGGAAACCGCCAGGATTTCCCAAGTCGTGTCGCCCACCGCGATGAACCACCACGTGCACCGGGTGTCCTTCGGAGATCAACAACGCTACGGCATCGGTGAGCTGGAGCTCGCCTCCGGCACCTGGCTCGATGCGCTTGAGCGCGTCGAAGACCGCGCGGTCCAGCAGGTAGCGACCGGCGGCGGCGAAGGTGGACGGGGCCTCGTCGGGCGCCGGCTTCTCGACCATGCCGCGGACCTGCTTGACATCGTCTTCATCGGTGTCGGTGACGTCGAAGATGCCGTAGGCGGAGATCTGCTCGCGCGGCACGTCGAACGCGCACAGCACGCTGCCGCCGAAGCGGGCGCGCACCTCGGCCATCCGCGTGAGCACGCCGCGCGGCAGCACGAGGTCGTCGGGCAGCAGCACCGCGACCGCGTCGTCGTCATCGGTCAGGTTCGGTTCCGCGCAGCCCACTGCGTGGCCGAGGCCGAGGGCCCGCTCCTGCACCGCGGTCTCCGCGGCGATCAGCGCCGGCCCGCGGCGGACCTTCGCCAGCAACTCGTCCTTGCCGCGGTCCTTCAGGGTCTGCTCCAGCTCGGGTTGCGGCCGGAAGTACTCGGCGACCGCCCGCTTCTCCGGCGAGGTCACGATGACCAGGCGTTGCGCACCGGCTTCGGCGGCCTCGGCAGCCACCAGCTCGATCCCGGGGGTGTCGACGACCGGGAGCAACTCCTTCGGCACCGCCTTCGTCGTCGGCAGGAACCGGGTTCCCAGACCGGCTGCGGGCACGATGGCGGTCCGGAACGCTTTGGGCGTGCTCGTCGGGCTGCTCATGGCCAGGGAGCCTATCGGGCAGCCCTAGAGTGGACTTGTGAGCTCACTGGACGAATCGCTTACTACCAAGTCCGAGTGGCGCCGCGCGTTGCTCCAAGCGCGCCGGAACGTCGCCGAGGACGCTCGATCGTCCGAGGCCACGGCGCTGCAGGAGGCGCTGCTGCGCTGGCTGGACGGACAGCAGGCGCGGACCGTCACGGCGTACGTCCCGGTGGGCGGCGAGCCGGGGGCGCCCGGCACGCTCGACGCGCTGCGCGACGCCGGGCTGCGCGTCCTGCTGCCGGTCGTGGTCCGCAACGGGCCGCTGGAGTGGGCGGAGTTCACCGGCCCGGATTCGCTGCGACCTGCGGGTTTCGGCCTGCTGGAACCGGCAGGCGAGCGGTTGGGCCCGGCCGCGATCGGCGAGGCCGACGCGCTGCTGGTGCCCGCGCTGGGCGTGGACCACCGGGGCGTTCGGCTGGGGCGTGGCGCCGGTCACTACGACCGGTCGCTGCCGTTGGCCGCGCCGAACGCGCCGCGTATCGGCGTCGTCCGGGACGAGGAATTCGTCGCCGAACTGCCCGGGGAACCGCACGACGTGCGGATGACGGGCGTGCTGACACCCGGTCGTGGGATCGTGGCGCTACCCATGTGACATAGGAGTGTTTGCGCTGGGCACCCAACGTGACGCATTATCGTATTAGCACTCCTGCAGTTCGAGTGCCAGGACGAGATGTCGGAGGTTCACGGCCGTGCCCACTTACCAGTACGCCTGCACCGAATGTGATCACCGGTTCGAGGCGGTGCAGTCGTTCAGCGAGGACTCCCTCAGCGAGTGCCCGAAGTGCACCGGCCGGCTCCGCAAGCTGTTCAACGCCGTGGGCATCGTGTTCAAGGGCTCGGGCTTCTACCGCACCGACAACCGGTCGTCGAACTCGTCGTCCTCGACCACGAGCAACGGCTCGTCGTCCTCCTCGTCGTCGAGCAGCAGCAAGTCCTCCGAGTCGAGCTCGTCGTCTTCGAGCAGCAGCTCCTCGACCACCACGGCCGCCGCTTCCTGATCCCCGCCTCCGGTTCGCCGACCGCAGTCACCGCGGTCGGCGATTTTCGTGTGCGCGCAGGGTGATCCCCTCCGCCGCGGGAGCAATCCGTCCGGGTGAGCCGAGTTGTCCACAGAGGACCGGTTTGTCCACAGATTTCCGCTTCCCCCTCCCGCCCGGGCCGGCGACTCCCTAACTTCGGAGTTCGTCGACCGCCGCGAGCGAGGAGTGGATCATGGCACCGAAGGACCGTCTCAACTCGACAGTGCCGCACCGCATCGGCGCGCTTTTCCTTGGTCGGCCGGGCTTTCGCCTGCACGCCTTGCGCAGGGCGGCCGCCGTGGCGCTACTGCTGCTCGCCGCCGGACTGGCCGTGCAGCCACGTCACGGACCGCCGGAGTCACGCGTCGCGGTTCTCGTCGCCGCCCGCGATCTGCCGCCCGGCCGGGTCCTGTCAAAGGCGGACGTGGCGCGCCGCGAGCTGCCCGCCGACCTGGTGCCGGACGGCGCGTTGCGCGACATCGCCACCGCCGAGGGCCGGGTGCTCGGCAGCGCCGCGCGCAGCGGTGAGCCGCTGACCGACGCCCGGTTCAACGGCCCCGCGGTGGCCTCCGGCGGAGGCGGGACGGCGGCCGCGCCGATCCGCCTCGCCGACCCCGAGGTGGCGGACTTCCTGGTGCCCGGCAGACGAGTGGACCTCGTCACAAACCTCACTCGATCGGGTGATGCTTCGGTGCTTGCGGAGGACGTCCGGGTCGTCGCGGTGCAAGCCCCGCAGGGCCATCGGGACCAGGGCAGACTCATCTTCGTGGGGCTACCGGAGCAGGCCGCTGCGACGGTCGCCGCGGCCGCCCTGAGCCAATCGGTCACCGTTACCCTCCGCTGAGTACGCGTCACGCGCCCGATCCCTATCGATTCGGCGCGTCATCCATCCGGGTCCCGAACGTCGCATCTTTCGAACCGGCGTTCGCCCGGACACACCCATGATCTGGAGAGAGGAGCTCCCAGCGTGCTCAAGGGCTTCAAGGACTTCCTGATGCGCGGCAACGTGATCGAACTGGCCGTCGCCGTGGTCGTCGGTAGCGCGTTCACCGCGCTGGTCACGTCGTTCACCACCAGCATCATCAAGCCGCTCATCGCTGCCACCGGGGGCGGCAACGTCACCGGCCTGAGCATCCAGCTGCGCGACGGCAACGAGGCGTCGATCATCGACTTCGCCGCGGTGATCAACGCGGTGATCACGTTCTTCATCACCGCGGCCGTCGTGTACTTCCTGTTCGTGCTGCCGATGAAGAAGCTCACCGAGCGCCGCAAGAAGGGCCAGGAGGAAGACCCGGCCGACCCGACCGACGTGGAGCTGCTGCAGGAGATCCGCGACCTGCTGCGCCACGAGCAGGGCCTGCCGAAGATCGAGGGCCTCGCCGTGAACGAGAAGACGAGCGTCTCGGGCAACGGCAACGGCCAGCAGAAGTGAGCCTGCGGCCGGGCTCAGCGCGCGTCGTGGTGCGGCGGCCGGTTCTCCCGGTACCAGCGCTCGTCGTCGCCCGCGGGGGCCCGGTCCGGGCGGTCGTCGGAGGTGGTCTCGGGGAGGACGTCGCCGAAGATCTCGGCGAGCTTGCGCCGCCGTTCCCGCTCGGCGGGATCGGAGGTCTTGCCGGAATCGTTCGCGGTCACGCCTCCATCGTCCCCCATCGCCGCGAGTGCGCGTGCGGACCGCCGGACGCAGGTGTGAAGTCGGTTACAGTTAAGACTGCTAGACGTCAAGGCTGCGGGAGCGGCGCCAGGCGTGGCTCACCGGGTGTCGAAGCCACGGGAGGCGAGAGATGAGTTTCCTGGACAAGGCCAAGGAACTGGCCAACCAGGCCAAGGGCAAGGCCGAGGAACTGGCCGAGAAGGCGGGTCCGAGCGCGGCGAAGGGGCTCGACGCGGCCAAGTCGAGCCTGGACAAGGCCACCGGCGGGAAGTACCACGACAAGATCGAGAACGTCAGCCACAAGGTCGAGGGCATGATCAAGCGGGACCACCACCCGGACGGCCAGCCCCCGAAGGGCCCCGACGAGAAGGGCCCGGAAGGCGGCGCGGAACCGCCGAAAACCCCCTGACCCGAACGAAAAGCCCGTGAAACACGACGGTGGCGGCCCCAGCGGGAGCCGCCACCGCCGTTCTCACCCTGGTCAGGCCGTTTCCAGGCCCGAGAGTTGTTCGATCACGTGGGTCACCAGGGGCGTCAGGGTGGCCATGCCGTCCCGGACCGAGGCCCGGGAACCTGCCAGGTTCACCACCAGCGTGCTGCCGGAGACCCCGACCAGGCCGCGCGACACGCCCGCCTCGACCGCGCCCGCCGCCAGGCCGGAGGCCCGCAGCGCCTCCGCGATGCCCGGGATCGGGCGGTCCAGCACGCCCGCCGTCGCATCCGGCGTGACGTCCCGCGGCGACACCCCGGTGCCGCCGACCGTGATCACCACGTCGACCCCGCCGATCACCGCGGTGTTCAGCGCGTTGCGGATGTCCACTGTTTCCCCGGCCACCGCGACGGTGCCGTCGACGATGAAACCGGCTTCCTCCAGCAACTCGGTCACCAGCGGACCGATGTTGTCTTCCTGCTCGCCCTGGGCGACCCGGTCGTCCACCACGACGACGAGGGCCCGGCCCAACCGCTGCGCGCTGCGTTCCATGCCGGTAACCGTAGTGCCAAGGAGTGCCCCGTTCAGATCCAACGAGCCGGTGAGATCGACCATTCGCACGGCCCGCCGCGGAACCACGGTGCCTGTTTCGTCGGACATGTTCCTCCCAGTTCTGCAATGCCCCCGAGCGGTTTTCGACCGTTTTGCGAAGCCTGCGCCGCCGACCGCGCCGAGCCGCCCGGTGGGGGCAGAGCGGACCCGGCACGGTCGACGCGGAACGCGGCCGACGAGCGGCCGCGCGTTCGGATCACCCCTTCTGACCGGCCAGGGTGGCGTCCACGGTCCGGTCCCCGCCCGGGCCGGTGACGGTGATCGGCAGCCGATCACCGGGCGCGTGCGAGCGGACCGCGGCGATCAGCGAGTCGGTGTCCAGGACCGCCCGGTCGCCGATCCTCGTGATGACGTCGCCGGACCGGATCCCGGCCTGCTCGGCGGGCCCGCCCGGGGTGACGTCGCGGACCTGCGCGCCCGCCTGCTGCTGCGAGTTGGTGATCACCACTCCCAGCGTGGTCTGGGTGGCCGAGCCGGTGTCCTTCAGCTCGGTGGAGATCCGCTTGGCCTGGTCGATCGGGATCGCGAAGCCCAGCCCGACCGAGCCGGCCTTCTCCTGGCTCGACCCCGGGCTGTAGATCGCGGAGTTGATGCCCACCACGTTGCCGTCCATGTCCACCAGCGGGCCGCCGGAGTTGCCGGGGTTGATCGCGGCGTCGGTCTGCAGGGCGTTGAGCACGGTGTCCTGGCTGCCCGACTCGCCACCCGCTCGCACCGGGCGGTCCTTGGCGCTGACGATGCCGCTGGTCACGGTGCCGGAGAGGCCGAACGGCGAGCCGATGGCCACGACCGGCGCGCCGACCGGCAGGTCGTCGCTGCGGCCGAGATCGGCCGCGGTGAGGCCGGTGATGTCGGCCTTCACCACCGCGAGGTCCGACTTCGGGTCGGTGCCGACGATCCGCACCGGCGCGGAGCGGTTGTCGTGGAACAGCGCCGTGAGCCGGCCGTTCTGGCCGCCCTCGACGACGTGGTTGTTGGTGAGGATGTAGCCGTCGCTGCTGATCACGATCCCGGAGCCCTCGCCGCCGCCGCGCGCGGTCACCAGCTGCAGCTGGACGACGCTGGGCAGCACCTTCTCCGCGACCTGCTGCACCGAGCCCGCCGGTGCGGTGCTGGCGCTGCGCGCCGGACGCGACTGGTCCAGCGACGTCACGGCGCCCTTGTCACCGCCGAGCTGGTACCCGACGAACCCGCCGATGCCACCGCCGACGAGGCCCGCCACCAGCGCGAGGACCGCTGCGCCCGCGATCAGCCCGACGTGCCTGTTCCGCTGCTGCGGCACCGGGGCGGCGGCGGTGTAGCCGCCGGACGGCCAGGGCTGCGCGTGCGGGAACTGCTGCGTCGCATGCGGCGGCTGCGCGGCGTGCTGGGGCTGCTGCGCGGCCTGGGCGTGCGTTTGCTGCGGCTGTTGGTAGGGCTGCTGCGGAACCCCGGCAGGTGGCGTGTCGCCGGTGCCCGCGACGGGCCCGTCCGCCTGCGGCTTCGGTTCGTCCGGCTGATCGCCGGAGTAGCCCGGGGGGTGATCGGTCATGACTCCACTCTGCTCCAGACGGCTGAGAAGTGCCTGAGACTAGGCTGTGCGACAGCCTGAAAACCGGTCGGGGAACTGTGATTTGCGACTGGTCGAGGGGCCGCGCTCACCGCAGCCGGGCAGCGATCTGCTCCGGCGTGACGTCGTTGATCCACACGCCCATGCCGGATTCCGAGCCCGCGAGGTACTTCAGCTTGTCCGCCGAGCGCAGCACCGAGAAGACCTCCAGGTGCAGCCACGAAAGCTCCCGGCCGGTGCGCACCGGCGCCTGGTGCCAGGCCGCGATGTAGGGCAGCGGGCGGTCGTAGAGGCCGTCGAGGCGGCGCAGGACGTCCAGGTACGTCACGGCGAAGTCGTCGCGCTCGGCGTCGGAGAGCGCGACGATGTCCGGCACCTGGCGGCGCGGCACGAGGTGCACCTCGACCGGCCACCGCGCGGCCGCCGGCACGAACGCGGTCCAGTGCTCGGAGTCGACGACCACCCGCTCGCCCGCGGCGCGCTCGGCGGCGAGCACGTCGCCCTGCACGTGCCGCCCGTGCTGCGCCAGGTACTTCTCGGCGACCTGCAGCATCTTCTCCGTCTTGGGCGTCACGAACGGATAGCCGTAGATCTGGCCGTGCGGGTGGTGCAGCGTGACGCCGATCTCCTCGCCGCGGTTCTCGAAGCAGAACACCTGCTCCACGCCGGGCGTTTCGGCCAGCGCGGCGGTGCGGTCCGCCCAGACGTCCACCACGGTGCGCACCCGGGCCGGGCTGAGCGCGCCGAACGACGAGTCGTGGTCGGCGGTGAAGCACACCACCTCGCAGCGGCCCCGCGCGGGCGCGACCGGCACCATCGGCATTCCATCCACAGTGGACTCATCGCCGGGAATGCCTTGCGCGAACGACGGGAACTGGTTCTCGAAGACGACGACGTCGTAGTCCGGTTCCGGGATCTCGGTGGGCCGTCCGGGCACGCTCGGGCACAGCGGGCAGAGCTCGGCCGGCGGCTTGTAGGTCCGCGCCTGCCGGTGCGCGGCGATCGCCACCCACTCGCCGGTCAGCGGGTCACGCCGCATCTCCGAAGCCGGGGCCTGCGGCGGCAGCGCCCGGGTGTCCTCGGCCAGCCGCTCCCGCGCCGGGTCGGCGTCGAAGTAGATGATCTCCCGCCCGTCGGCCAGGCGTCGCGCCGTCCGCTTCACCGCTCCTCCTCCACACCCCGCTGATCGGCCAGCAGGAGTTCGACGTGCTCGGCCAGCAGCTCGCGCGCGTCGGCCGGCAGCCCCTGGTCGCTGATCAGCAGATCGACCTCGTCGAAGTCGACGATCGTGGAGATCCCGACGGTCGACCACTTGGCGCTGTCGGCGACCACGATCAGCCGCCCGGCCGCCTCGGCCAGCGCCCGGTTGGTCTCGCTCTCGTTGAGGTTCGGGGTGGTGAAGCCGGCCCGCGGCGCCATCCCGTGCACCCCGAGGAACACCAGGTCCAGGTGCAGGGAGCGCAGCGCCTGCACGGCGACCGGCCCGACCAGCGCATCCGACGGGGTGCGGACGCCGCCGGTGAGCACCACGGTGCGGTCGGTGCGGCCGCGCTGCTGCAGGGCGTCGGCGACCCGCACCGAGTTGGTCACCACCGTCAGGTCGGCGACATCGTCGAGGTGGCGCGCGAGCGTCCAGGTGGTCGTGCCTGCGGACAGGCCGATCGCGGTGCCCGGCCGGACCTGCTCGGCGGCCAGCCGCGCGATCGCCTCCTTCTCGGCGAGCTGGCGCACCGACTTGGCCTCGAAGCCCGGCTCATCAGTGCTGCGGCCGATCGTCGAGGTGGCGCCGCCGTAGACCTTCTCCACCAGACCGCGCCGGGCGAGCGCGTCGAGATCGCGGCGGATCGTCATGTCCGACACGCCGAGCCGCAGCACCAGCTCGCCGACCTGCACCGCTCCGGTGCGCCGCACCTCGTCGAGGATCACTTCCTGGCGTTGCCGCGCGAGCACAGCACCGTCCCCTCAGACCGTCGAACGGCCGCGCGGGCTAGTGAGTGATCGTTCCGGTTCTTCCGGAACGATCACTCACGAGCACACCTGCGCAGCCCAAGCAAACAAGAACCAACACTACCCGACCGGGCTACCGGCGGATGGTGGTCACTCCGAGGCAGCGCCCGGAGCATTGCTGTTCATTGCTGTTCGATGTACTGGGGACTACCCGGCAGCGTCATGCGCAGCAGCGCGCCGCCCTCGGGGGCCTCGCCGGCCCAGACCGTGCCGCCGTGCCGCTCGGCGACCTGCTTGACGATCGACAGGCCCAGCCCGGAGCCCGGCAGGGTCCGGGCGTCGGAGGACCGGTAGAAGCGCTCGAACACGTACGGCCGGTCCCCGGCCGCGATGCCGGGACCGCTGTCGGCGACCTCCAGCACTGTGGTGCCGCCGGCCGGCTCGGGATGCAGGTCCACCCGCACCCGGCCGCCGTCCGGGCTCCACTTCGCGGCGTTGTCCAGCAGGTTCAGCACCGCGCGCTCCAACGCCGTCGCGTCGCCCATCATCACCCACGGCTCCAGGCGGACGTCGAACTCGATGCGCGGGGCGCGGCGGCGCGCGCGGTTCAACGCGCGCTCCACGACGTCGACCAGGTCCACCGGCTCGTGCACGGCCTGCGGGGTGTCCTCCCTGGCCAGCTCGACGAGGTCGCCGACCAGCGCGGACAGCTCCATCACCTGGGCCTGGACGTCGGCGAACATCTCAGCCCGGTCCTGCTCGGACAGCTCCGGCGCGTCCGGCCGGGCCGAGGCCATCAGCAGCAGCTCCAGGTTGGTGCGCAGCGAGGTCAGCGGGGTGCGCAGCTCGTGCCCGGCGTCGGCCACCAGGCGCCGCTGCCGCTCCTGCGACTCGGCCAGGGCGCCGAGCATCCGGTTGAAACTGGTGGTCAACCGGGCCAGCTCGTCGTCGCCGCCGACCGGGATCGGCCGCAGGTCGCCGGTGAGCGCGACGCGCTCGGTGGCCGCCGTGAGCCGCTGCACCGGCCGCAGCCCGGCGCGGGCCACCGCCGTCCCGGCGGCCGCCGCGAGCAGGATCCCGGCGCCGCCCATCACCACCAGCACCACGCTCAGCTGCGCGAGCGTCCGCTGCGTCGGGTCCATCGACGTGGACATCACCAGCGCGGCGTTCTGCCCGGTCGGCACCGCCACCACCCGGCTGTTGGTGCGCTGATCGGTGCGCAGCGATTCCCGGGTCTCGCCCTTGGCGACCGCGAGCTCGTCGACGCTCATCGGCGGCCGGTCGGCCGGGCCGACCACGACGCCGTCCGCGGACAGCACGCTGATCTTGAAGTTCTGGGCGACGAAGAACGCCACCGGCACCTGCTGCAGGTCGGCGGTGCGCACCAGCGGGCCCTCCGCGGCCTCCACCGCGCGCTCGACGAGGTTGTCGTCCAACTGCTGGTAGAGGCTGTCTCGCACGGTGACGAAGGCCGCGACGGACACCAACGCCACCGCGCCGGCGACGCAGACCGCCGCTAGCCAGGTGACGCGGTTGCGCAGCGAGACGCGCTGGAACCGGCCTTTCGGACGCTCGTGCGGCTCCAGGTCCGGCGGGGGTGGTGCGGGAACCGTCACGGCGGCGTCTCGCGGAGCACGTAGCCGACGCCGCGGACGGTGTGGATCAGCCGCGGCTCACCCTCGGCCTCGGTCTTGCGGCGCAGGTACCCGATGTAGACCTCCAGGGCGTTGCCCGAGGTCGGGAAGTCGTAGCCCCACACGTCCTCCAGCAGGCGACTGCGGGTCAGCACCTGCTTCGGGTGCGCCATCAGCAGTTCCAGCAGGGCGAACTCGGTGCGGGTCAGGCTGATCGGCCGCTCGCCGCGGCGGACCTCGCGGGTGCCCGGGTCCAGCTCCAGGTCGGCGAAGCGCAGCGCGGGCGGCAGCTCGTCCGGTCCCGCATCCGGCGGGCTGGCGCGGCGCAGCAGGGCGCGGAGCCGGGCCAGCAGCTCTTCGAGCGCGAACGGCTTGGGCAGGTAGTCGTCGGCGCCCGCATCGAGCCCGGCGACCCGGTCGGACACGGCGTCGCGCGCGGTGAGCACCAGGATCGGCAGATCGTCGCCGGTGCTGCGGAGGCGGCGCGCGACCTCCAGGCCGTCCAGGCGGGGCATCATCACATCGAGCACCATGGCGTCCGGACGGTTGCCCGCCAGGAAGTCCAATGCCTGTTGACCGTCCGCCGCGAGCTCGACCTGGTACCCGTTGAACTGCAACGACCTTCGCAGGGATTCCCGCACGGCACGATCGTCGTCGACGACGAGGATGCGCATGGGCACAGTGTTACCCCTGGCCCTGAGAAGCAGCTGAGAACCCGCCGTGCGTCGCGGCACCGCGTGACATCCATCTCCACCCGAGTGCCATTCCGGCGCGCACCATCACCCTGGGTGATCGCGCGCGCCGGTTCGGTCACCGCTGTTGGAAGTGCCGGATGAGCGCGCGCGGCACCAGCTTGCGCTCCCCGTCGACGACGATCGGCACCAGGTCGGGCGCGGTCGCCTTCCACTGCGATCGGCGGTGGCGGGTGTTGCTGCGGGACATCTTCCGCTTGGGAACGGCCATGTCGGTCCTCTCGTCGTTCTGGTGTTTCCGCTGCTCATGGGCCGTGCGTGTGTTGTGTTGCCATAGCGACGCAAAGCACGCACGGCTGCTGATCAGCGGGTCCGGTCGCCGTAGCGGCGGCGGAACTTCTCGACCCGGCCCTGGGTGTCGAGCACCCGCTGGTTGCCGGTCCAGAACGGGTGCGAGTAGGCGGTCACGTCGATCACGATCAGCGGGTACGTGTTGCCGTCCGCCCACTCCGTCCGCACGTCGGACGTGGCGGTGGAGCGGGTCAGGAAGCGGTCGCCGGTGGCGCGGTCCTGGAACACGACCGGCCGGTATTCGGGATGGATCCCGGGTTTCACGAGTTCTCCTCCAAGGTCGTTCGAAATCGGTCCCCTGCGGCGCGAGCCCCGTGCGGAGTGGGGCGTTACGCCTTGCCGGTCTCGCCGGTGGCGTCCGCGGTGGTCTCCGCCGGGTCGTCCCCGCACGGATCGGTGTGCCATTCGCCGAACGGGTCGTCGTAGCTCGCCCACGCCCGCTGCCCCGCGGCGAGCTCGTCGTCGGTGAGCAGGGCGTGGCGCAGGGCGTGGACGATGTCCCGCGGATCGGCCTCGTGGACGATCACGACGAGCTCCTGCATCCGGTCGCCGTAGTAGTCGTCCCAGGTCAGCGAGGCCCTGACCTGGCGCTCGGCCGAGACGTCCGCCCAGTCGGCGGGCTCCAGCGCGGCCAGCCACGCCCCGGCGTGCGCGACGCCGAGTCCGCCGCCGGCGGACTCCAGCCACAGCGCGACGTCCGGCTGGCTGGCCACCCAGACCCGGCCGCGGGTGCGCACCACGCCGTCCAGCAGCACGTCGATCGCCTCGTGCAGCCGCTCCGGGTGGAACGGCCGCCGCTCCTCGAACAGCACCACCGACACTCCCGCGTCGGTGTCCAGCGACGGCTGCCCGCGCAGCAACCGGCCCTGCGGCCCGTCGACCTCGCCACGCCGCGCGTCGGCGGGCACCTTCGCCAGCAGCGCGGAAACGTCCAGGCCGTCCAGGTGCGCGGCGGGGGCGTTGGGCGTGAGCCGGGCGATCACCGCCTCGGTTCGCACCCGGTTCCACCGGTCGCCGGAGCGGCCGGCGAGCACGATGGCGTCGGCGAACTCGACCTGCCCCACCGCGACCTGGGCGACGGTGCGCTCGTCGTCCGCGCTGCCGCCGAGGCCGCGCTCGACGAGTTCCTCCTCGCCGGTCGCGTCGGCCAGCCAGGTGGCCAGGTCGACGGTGGTGACGACGGCTCGGACCTCGACGTCGTCGACCAGCGGGCGGTCGTCCACCAGGACGTTCTGCAGCGCCCAGCAAATCGTTTCGGGTTCCAGCGCCGGATCGAGCTGCACGACGACCCGGGTCACGTCAGGCGCGGCGGACAGCCTGCGCAGCAGCGGCAGCATGTCGAGGCGCAGGGTGCAGGACACGCAGCCGTGCGCCAGCTCCAGCACCTCGGTGGTCTCGGTGTCTCCGTGCCGGACCAGGCGCCGGACCACGCCCTGGGTGACTTCGCGCAGGTCGTGGTGCACGAGCGCGGTGCCCGCCGGGTCTTCCCGCCACGCCGCTCCGGCCGCCGCCGCGACCTGCTCCGCGCGGATCCCGGCCACCATGATCAGCGGAGTCCGCCGGTTCGCGGACGACTCGGTTCCCATCCCCACCTCAATCGACAACGGTTTTCATCTGACGCGAGCACACGCTACCCTCGTCGGCGACGAAATGAAAATGGATGTCATTATCGAGAGGAAGGTCATGTCCGTCCGCTGCCAGGTGACCGGGAAGAAACCCGGCTACGGCAACCAGGTCTCCCACTCCCACCACCGCACCCGCCGCCGCTGGCTGCCCAACGTGCAGCGGAAGCGCTACTGGCTGCCGTCCGAAGGCCGCTGGATCCGGCTGCGGGTGTCGACGAAGGGGATGAAGACGATCGAGAAGCAGGGCATCGAGGCCGTGGTGGCCGCGATGCGAGCGCGAGGGGAACGCGTCTGATGGCCAAGAGCACCGACGTCCGCCCGGTGGTCAAGCTGCGATCCACCGCAGGCACCGGCTTCACGTACGTGACCACCAAGAACCGCCGGAACAACCCGGACCGCCTGGTCCTGCGCAAGTACGACCCGGTGGCCCGCAAGCACGTCGAGTTCCGCGAAGAGCGCTGAAGGAATCAAGCGTCGCGGTGGCGACTGCGCTCGCGGAAGGCAGAAGCGGCTGCGCAGCTTGCTCGACGGAAGTCACGGGCGAGCGCGCTCGCTGCCGATCTCCCCATCCCTTACCCCTGCTCGCGAGTGGTCGTTCCGGTTCTTACCGGAACTGCCGCTCACGAGCTTCGAGCAGTGAAAGGAACGGCCGAGTGGCCAAGAAGTCCAAGATCGCGCGCAACGAGCAGCGGCGCGAGATCGTCGCCCGGTACGCGCAGCGGCGGGCCGAGCTGAAGCAGATCATCGTCGCGCCCGGCAGCAGCCCCGAGGAACGCGTGGCCGCTCAGCGCGAGCTGCAGCGCCAGCCGCGCGATGCGAGCCCGGTTCGCCTGCGCAACCGGGACGCCGTCGACGGGCGTCCGCGCGGCTACTTCCGCAAGTTCGGCGTCTCCCGGGTGCGGCTGCGCGAGCTGGCGCACGCCGGCGAGCTGCCCGGCGTGACGAAGTCGAGTTGGTGATCCGTGGTGCACAACGACCGGCGCAGCGTGCGCCGCAAGCCGAACCTGCTCCAGCGCGAAGGCGTCGTCCAGGTGGACTGGAAGGACACCGCGCTGCTGCGGAAGTTCATCTCCGACCGGGGCAAGATCCGCTCCCGTCGCGTCACCGGCCTGACCACGCAGGAGCAGCGCGAGGTGGCGCGAGCGATCAAGAACGCCCGCGAGATGGCCCTGCTCCCCTACCCCGGGAACGGCCGGAAATGAACCATTTGCCCAGGTAGATGCTCGTGAGCGTGTTGGATCGCCAGAGCGCTCCAACACGCTCACGACACCTGAGCAGGCAAAACCCTCCGCCGGTGCCCCTCGCCCCGCGACCTTCGGCACCAGCGGCAGGATGGTCGACGATGACGATCGCCGGACGAGCTTCCAAGTTGACCGACACCGCCCCCGCCGCCGACCTCTACGACGTGATCAACCGCCGCCGCGACGTGCGCCGGGAGTTCACCGGCGGCGAGCTGCCCGAACCAGTGCTGCGCCGCGTCCTGACCGCCGCGCACAGCGCGCCCAGCGTCGGACTGTCCCAGCCGTGGGACTTCGTCCTGGTCCGCGACGACGCCACCCGCCGCGCCTTCCGCGAACACGTGCTGGCCGAGCGAAGCGTCTTCGCCGCCCGGCTCGACGGGGAACGCGCCGAGACCTTCGCCAAGATCAAGGTCGAGGGCATCGTGGAATCGTCGCTGGGCATCGTCGTCACCTACGACCCGAACCGCGGCGCACCGCAGGTGCTCGGCCGCCACGCGATCGCCGACGCCGGCCTGTACTCGGTGTGCCTGGCCATCCAGAACCTGTGGCTGGCCGCCACCGCCGAAGGCCTGGGCGTCGGCTGGGTCAGCTTCTACCGCGAGGAGTTCCTCCGCCGGCTGCTGGGCATTCCGCAGGGGGTGCGTCCGGTGGCATGGTTGTGCGTAGGGCCGGTGCGATCCCTGGCCGACACGCCGGACCTGGAGCGGCACGGCTGGCGGCAGCGGCTGCCACTGGAACAGGTCGTGCACTACGACAAGTACGGACAAGGTCGCAGCCGGTAGCCTGGACGGCACGAAACCGCTCCGGCACGCGGTTCCACTACAAGTTGCGCTCCCTGCGAGGACGCGGTGCAGCAGGATGATCCGCTGATGGTCGGCCACCTGCCGGCCCACGACCGCCACGTGCGGCTGTTGCTGGACTCCGGCCGCTTCGCCGCGGCGAACGCGGCGTTCGACGAGCTGATCAAGGCCGGGACCAGCGAAGTCGGCGAGCACTGGAACCGCCCGACCGTGCTGGTGCACCGGGCGTCGCTGGCGTGGCGGCTGGGTCGCATCCCGCTCGCCCTGGAACTGATCGCCGAGGGCTGGACCGATCTCGACGTGGACCGCCCGGAAGGCCCGGCGGCCGCGCACACCATCAGCATGCTCGGCTACCTGCTGGAGACCATCGGCCACCGCGGCCCGGCGCTGGAGCTGATGGCGCTGTCGGTGCAGATCGCGCGCGACTCCGACGACCAGGCGGCGCTGGCGCACTGCCTGAGCCGGGAGGGCAACGCGCGGGTGTTCCGCGCCGTGACCCGCCCCGACGGGACCAGCAGGGCGCAGTTCGAGCTGGCCCGCGACCTGTTCGACGAGTCGCAGGGGCTGGCCAAGCCCGGGCAGGTGAAGCGCTCCGCGCTGGCCGGGTTCGCGCGGGCGCTGGCCGGCGTCGGCGAGACGGCCGCAGCCGAGCGGACCGCCCTGGAGGCGCTGGCGCTGGGTCGCGGCGCCGACGACTGGTTCACCACCGCGGTGGCGAACTGGGTGCTGGCGGTGGTGCGCCGCGAGCAGAACCGGCTGGAGGAGGCCCGCACGTTCGCCAGCCGCGCCCTGGAAGGCGCCGAAACGATCCGCGACACCATGCTGATGATGCAGTTCTCCCTCGACCTCGCGGCGATCTGCGAGGAGCTGTCCGACCCGGTCGGCGAGTCCGCCGCGCTGCGGCGAACGGTCGCCGCGAGCAGCACGGCGGTGGACGTGCTGCAGGAGGGGCTGGGGCAGGCGCTGGAGCAGCGCCGGGTGGCGGTGCAGGCGCAGCGCATGGCGGTGGCCGCCCGCGAAGCCGCGCTGCGCGACCCGCTGACCGGCCTCACCAACCGCCTCGGCCTGGAGCGGCGCGCACCCGTGCTGCTGGAGAGCACCGCGGCGGCCGGCCGAGTGCCGTGGCTGTTGTTGCTGGACGTGGACTGGTTCAAGGACGTCAACGACCTCGCCGGCCACACCGCGGGCGACGTGGTGCTCCAAGAAGTCGCGAACCTGCTGCGCCGCGAATGCCGCGGCGACGACCTCATCTGCCGCTGGGCGGGCGACGAGTTCGTGGTGCTGCTCGTCGACGCCTCGGAGGAGTCCCGCGACGCCGGGCCGATCGTCGCCGAGCGGATCCGCGCCGCGGTGCAACGGCACGACTGGCGGCTGGTGCTCGGGCGGCTCACCAAGGCGCCGACGGTGAGCATCGGCGTCGCGGCGGGGCCGGCGAACCTGGAGCACCTGTTCGCCGCCGCCGACATCGCGCTGTACCGGGCGAAGCGGGCCGGGCGCAACCGGTGGGAGATCGATGGGGACCGGCCGACCGCGGACAGCTCGACCACGAGTTGAGGCGCACCCGGCTCGATTAGGATCGATCGCCATGTCCACCGCGCTGCGATCTCCGATCGACGGGTTTCCCCTGCGCAGCAAGGTAGAATCGACACCGGAAGCCCGGAAGCCCGGAAGCCCGGAAGCCCGGAAGCCCGGAAGCCCGGAAGCCCGGAAGCCCGGAAGCCCGGAAGCCCGGAAGCCCGGAAGCCCGGAAGCC